>JAYTVF010000426.1:0-3423 GCA_043744155.1 Acidimicrobiia bacterium
GCCACCCGCGCCACCCGCGCCACCCGCGCCACCCGCGCCACCCGCGCCACCCGCCTCATTGTCAACCGAACGGTATCGCCGTTACCAGGCCAGGCTCGATGGCGGACCATCAGCCAACCGCGGGCCAAGGTCCTAAACGAGATCGGCCAACCGCCGGGCCTTTAGGCCGAGAGCAGACCTCGAATGATGCCGAGGCGCACGGAGTCGGTCAGGTCACTCGACCCGGCGATCATCCCAGCGGCAAAAGCTCGGCGAGCTTCGGCTGATGTCGGGTCGATCTCCACGCCCCGCATCAGGTCCGAGGCCCCGGCCCCGGCCTGATCGAGGGCAGCGACGTCATCGACAGGCAACTCGGAAATGAAGCGTAGGCGTCCCCGAATGAGTGCACCGAAGAGTCTGGATTCGACGGTGGAATCGGCGGAACTTTCGAACATGCAGAAGGAGTCGGCCGGTTTGGCACAGGTGTGAGTCTTTTCCACGATTTAGGGTGAGCGAATCATGACGGACCTTTTACTGTCGGGGGCCACCCTCGTCGCAACCATGGATGACGCCCGCCGAGAGATCGCTGACGGTTGGATCGCCATCACAAACGGACGCATCGAAGCCATCGGGGGGCCACTCGATGAACGCCCTGCCGCCATTCGCATCGTGGCCGCCAACGATTGCCTCGTCACTCCCGGCCTCATCAACACCCATCACCATCTCTTTCAAAACCTCACCCGGGCGCTTCCGGCCATGACCGACAAGCCGCTCTTCGGTTGGCTGCAGACGCTCTACCCGATGTGGCGGCGATTGGATGAAGAGGCCGCCCACGTATCGGCTTGGGTCGGTCTGGCCGAGTTGGCTCTATCGGGTTGCTCCACCTCAACCGACCATCTCTACTTGCACCCTCGCGGCGCTGGTGACCTGCTGTCGGCATCGATCACCGCGGCACAAGATCTCGGAGTGCGATTCCATCCGACGCGGGGGTCGATGTCGCTGTCGGTAAAAGACGGCGGCCTACCACCCGACTCCGTCGTGCAAGATGACGACACGATCCTGGCCGAATGTGAAGCGCAGGTCGCCCGCCACCACGACCGATCCTTCGGGGCCATGACACGTATTGCGCTCGCACCGTGCTCACCATTCAGCGTAACGACGTCGCTCATGACTCGTACCGCGGAGTTGGCCTCTCGACTCGGTGTACGCCTGCACACCCACCTTGCCGAGAATGTGGAGGACGACGCCTTCTCCCTGGCCACGTTCGGGTGCCGGCCGGTGGAGTATCTGGAGCAGACTGGGTGGTGTAGCGACCAAACCTGGGTGGCGCACTGTGTGATGCCCAACCCGGCCGAAGTCCAGCGTCTCGGCGCCGCCGGGGTCGGGGTGGCCCACTGCCCGAGCAGCAACATGATCCTGTCATCAGGAATAGCACCCATTGTCGACCTGCTCGCCGCAGGAGTACCGGTTGGGCTCGGGGTCGATGGCTCGTCGTCAGCCGACAGCGCCTCGCTGTGGATGGAGGCCCGCCAAGCCATGCTGCTGGCCAAACTCCGTAACGGTGCGGCAGCTTGTACGGCACGAATGGCGTTGGAGATGGCGACTCGGGGCGGCGCTGACTGTCTGGGTCGTGGTGGCGAGCTTGGCCAACTGTCCGTTGGCGCCGTCGCCGATGTCGCGGTATGGCCGTTGTCGGGTCCAGCATATGCCGGGGCGATTGCCGACCCGATCGAGGCGTGGCTACGTTGCGGGCCGACCGCGGTGCGCCACACCATCATCAACGGACGCGTTGTGGTAGAGGACGGCCAGTTGTGCCATGTCGGCCTCGAACCCATGCTGCGCACCCACCGCCGGATCAGCGAGCGCATGCAACGACCGGCCGTCGACGGCTAGCACGTGCCCACGCTGCGGCCGGTCATGGCTCTGGCGACAGCGAACGTCGCCAACGAGCGGGGCACCGTCATCCTCGCTACACGCGGTCGACGACCCCAAGCGGCGCAGTCTTGGATCCCTGCACTTAACTCAGGCGCTCCCAATTGTAGCCGGCGTCGGTGGAAAGCTTTTCGCAGAGTGCCTCCAGAGCGGCGAGAAATCCGTCGGCATCGTCGGTGGTCACGATGAAATCCGTGAAGCCGACGTAAGCACCGCCGTCGTCGCTGTCCTCCTCGCTTTCGTAGCCGTAGCCGAAGTCGTCAGCACCGGGGACGGCGAAGCGTACGCACAGCTTGTCGACCTTGGCGACCACCACATCGGCATCATCGGTGTAGACGTAGAACTCGGAGAAACGCACGTCGATGGAGGGGGGCTTCGAGTCGTCATCGACCTCTGACTCGTCGGCCGAATCCGACCCGTCGGCCGTATCTGACCCATCGGCCGAATCCGACCCATCGGAGCTTTCGATGGTGAAGTCGTAATTGTCGCCGCCAGCCCATTTGGTGCAGAGCTTGCCAAGGGCCGTTTCAAAGGCGGCAGCGTCGGTGACGTCGATGTCGAGGTTGGTGATGGTGGCGTAGTTGGTGCCGTCCTCGGTCGTTTCCTCGTAGTCGAAGTAGAAACCCTCATCGGTCGATTGGATTTCGCACAGGCTTTCGAGCGCGGTCGAGAATCCTTCAATGTCATCGGTTTCGCAGTAGAAGTCGAATAACTGCAGCGATCCGGGCCCTGAAAAATACGAGTCCGTGTCGTCGTCCCAGATGTCCTTGCTGAAATCGAGGTCGCTTACCCCCTTGATGATCCATGAATCGTGACCATTGAAGTCGTCGTGCATCACATACCGATACGGGATGTAGCAGTAGCCGTTGTCACCCCATTCGGTACCCCACGAATTGCGCACGACGAACATCTCGTCCTTGTCGAGGTAGCCGACGCACAACATGGCGTGCCAGCCGTGCGTCTCACGAACGTGGTCATCCTCACGAGGAAACGGCACCCGCCCCTGGTTGTCAGTGGCGTCGTCGAAGGATTCAAACGTGTTCAGGGCAAACGCGATCGGAGATCCTTCGGCCAGGGTGTGCTTCCAGACCGCGAGGTCGGTCTCGATGTAGGACGACGCGGTGATCGTGAAGTTTTTGGCATTGTCGTAGGCGTCCTCTGACGGCTCGTCGACAATTGAATCCTCATCGTTGGGCCAGAACGACTCGTTGCAGGCGCCGAACTTCTTCAGGCCACGGATGGCAGCATCCATCTCGGTGCCATCGTCCTCGCCTTCGTCGCCCTGATCAGCGCGCGCGTTGTAGTAGATGAAAAGCCGACTGACATCACCCGCGTCACCACGTTCTCGCTTCGAGAGGTATTCGTACGCCCCAGCAAACGCGTTGGCGACACAACTGCTGCCAACCTGCTCCTCTACGTCGGTGAGATGGTCGCGCAGGTCGACCTTGGGCGGCAGATCCTCGGCGGCGAATCGGCCGATGCGATGGCGATGCGCGTTCGGATCTACCGGAT
>JAYTVF010000427.1:0-11803 GCA_043744155.1 Acidimicrobiia bacterium
GGGCTCCCCTGGAATCCCAGGACGAGTGCCACTGCGAGCTCCAAGGCTGCGCTCGATGACAGGCCAGCGCCGTTGGGAATCTGGCTGATCACCGAGCCATGAAAGCCGATGGTCGGCTTCAGTTGCTGCACCACCCCGGCCACGTAGCGGGCCCAACCAGGTGTCATCGCCGTCGGGTCCTTCACATCCAACGGCACCCGAGCTGGATGGGTTTCGTCGGCGGAATGGAGCACTACCGCACCTTCGGCGTGAGAGCCCTCAATGACCATGCCACGGTCGATAGTCATCGGAAGCACAAGGCCGCCGGTGTAGTCGGTGTGGTCACCAATGAGGTTGACTCGTCCCGGTGCGGTGGCTCGAATGCGTTCAGTCATCACGGCATCGAAATCTATCGGTCTGATCGCTGGCGCCCAGTTGGGTTGGAATACCGCCCCTCTACCCCATGTTGCGTGTCGACCGGGAGGTCAGGCATACGGCAGGAAGATGGCCACGAGATCGGTTGGATTCTGGCGTTCGGGTTCCGGAACCGGCGTGACTTCGACCCGGTTGCCGACGATCTGAACCTGCACCAAGCCCCCATCGGTGGTGGCGATCAGACCCTTAGCCCGAACGAGTTGACCCTCGAATCGGCCGCCTATTCCGTGCAACCATGTGGTGAGCTCGTAGACAGTGAGGACCGGAGGCACGGACACGAGTCGCACGGTATGGGCGTCGAACAACGTCGAATCTGGAGGCCGCCCGCCTGGGCCAGGTCGGCCGCCACCGAGCGCGAGGAAACGCCCGACCTCGGCCGGGCCGACCAGATCGCGGCCGGCGTGAAAGATGGCGGTGTTCGGCGCGATCTCGGCGAGTCGGCGGCGCGCCATGTCGGCGATCAACGCCCCATAGAGGTCGGTTTTGGTGAGGATGAGCAGATCAGCGGCCTGAATCTGCTCGACCAACCGTTGCTGCACCCAGCCCGGTAGGGTCGAATCGATCAGTTGGTCGGCAGCGACGACGACAACCAACCCGTCGAGCATGAAGCCAGCCGACTGCCCCCATGGCAACACCTGCGTTGGTTCGGCCACGCCGCTCAACTCGACCACGACCTGTTCAGGCGGTATCGGTCGGGCCCGAATCTGGTCAAACGCTGCGCCCATGCCTTCGATTGAGCTGCAGCAAACACAACCGTCGGTGAGTTCGATAGTGTCACCGTGCCGACGGCGAATCAGCTTGGCGTCGATGTTGATGGCTCCGACGTCATTCACGATGACGGCAATGGGCCGATCGGTGTGCGCCAGCAGGGCATTGATCGCGGTGGTCTTCCCGGCGCCCAGGTACCCACCGACGAACGTGATCGGTACTCGACGCCCATCCCATGGTCGAAATTCCGGCTCGCGGTACCCGTTCGTGCCGATCACACAGCCCAGAGTAGGGCACCGCGGCGTCGCGGTCGCCTTTGGTCAATCGCTCAGCAGGGCGACTTTTCGCCCTTTTTCACGACAGAAAGCACGGCGTCGCCTTCACCGATCTTTGTTCCTGCTTCGGGCTTCTGGGCGACGACGATCCAGTTCCGGTCGAGCACTTGGCGTCTGCCTTTGCCGGATGCGTCGACGCTCTTGGAGAAAAAGACGCCGTGATCCTGGATGAGATTTTGCGCTTTCTGCAGCTCCAGGCACACCACATTCGGCATACGTCTGTCCTCCGGTGCCTTGCCGCCCAGCAAATTTCGTCCGGCTGTGGTTGTTTCCACGATGGACGTGGCGGTTCTGGCCGATGTTGTAACGGGCATCGTTGTGGGTTGTCGAGACGTCGAGATGGAGGCTGGCACCATCGAGGAGCGCCCGAGCGCTGTCGTCGTCGTGCCGGTTCGCGCCGATGTGTTCGGAGAAGCGATATCGGTTTGCCCACTACGAACACCGAGCGCAACGCCGAGGAACAGGCAGGCCGTCGCGACCGGAATGCCGATCAGCAACGCTCGACTCGGTCTCATCGAGCGATGCGATTACAGATCATGAACCGAACGATACCGCCGCATCGGGACGAAACAGGTCGTGCGAGAAGTCAGCCCTGCAGCCCGGGCGTTTGGGCCAGGTCGGCCGCCAAAGGGCAGTGTGCCGTAGGGCTGTCGAATGCCGTGATCCGCAAGATTGCTTCGAGATCAAATCGTTCGGTGCGGGCGGACCGAGCCGCTCGTCGAGCGGTGCGGTGATCAGATCGTTTCGCTGGCCGATATGGTTGTTGAGGCAGTCGAGCACGTCCTACGCCAACTCTCTTTCGTGCTGGCGTGGGAGTTGCAAAAGGTGCCGAAGCCGATTCATCATCATTGTGGCGGGCGACAAGCGTGATCGATGCCAGAAGAATGGGGACTCTTCAAATGACCATGACCGAACAAACCACGGCACAGGTTCATCACGGCCGCGTGCGTGCGATTCTTCCCGAGCTGAGGGCACGGGCCGCCCAGACGACTCTACTGCGTCGTATCCCCACGGAGAACGCTGATGCGCTCAGAGTATCCGGAGCGCTCAAGACCATCCAGGGCGTGCGCAACGGGGGCTTGGGGCTGTCGATGCGGGACCACCTCGACACCATCTCCGCGCTCGGTGAGGCCTGCGGCTCCACCGCTTGGTGCGTCGGCGTCATCCACGCCCACTCGTGGCTGCTATCCCATTTCCCTATCGCCGGGCAGGACGCGGCCTATGGCGCCAATCCTGATGCCATCGTCTCGGCGGTCATCGGCCCCCGAGGCACGGCCATCAAGACAGAGACCGGCTACGTGCTGTCTGGCTTGTGGCCCTTTGCCTCCGGCAACGAAGTGTCCGACTGGCTTTTGCTCGGCGCCGTCGTGGTAGATCAGAACGGCGAGGTTGTCGACCAGGGAGACTTTCTGGTTCCGACCTCGGCCGTGACTCGACACGATGATTGGTTCGTCAACGGCCTCGCCGGCACTGGTTCGTGCTCCGTGAGCGTCGAAAACCTCGATGTTTGCGCTGATCATTACCTTTCCCTGCCGGGCCTTGTCCTGACCGGGGCCGGACCGGGCTCGGACATGCAGAACGAGTGGAACCAGCGCTGCGCACCGGTGCCGGTACTCGCGCTGGCGCTCACCGGTGGTGCCATCGGTATCGCCCGACGGGCACTGCAAGACTTCCCCTCGCTGGTTCGAGGCAAGACCATTGCCTACACCGCCGAAGATCAGTACAACCATCCGATCACGCACATTCAAGCTGGTAACGCGGCCATGCTGATCCATGAGGGCGAAATGCTGCTCTATCACTGCGCCGATCAGATCGACGCTGCCGCCCGCGACGGGCGACAGGTCGATTTCAATACCCGAGCTCGCATGCGCCTCGACTGCGCCCAGGGTGTGCGGCGCTGCCTTGAAGGTGTCGAGGTGCTGTTCCACGCCAGCGGCGCGTCGGGTATCCGCTCATCGAGCCCGCTCACGCGGGCCGTAGCTGACCTCCGAGCCATGAACCAGCATGGCCTGCTAAACCTGGAAACGAACCAGGAGCTCTACGGTCGTATCGTGCTCGGCCTCGAGCCCAACACTGTCCTGATCTGAGCCCACCCGTTTACCGTGAGGGCAGCGCGCACGCGAGGTTGCTGGAAATCGCGGTGTCGACCGGCTGTGTTGTCCACCAACCGTGGGCGCCGTCGTTGCTCATCACGAAGGCGTTGGCCCGGTTCGGGTCGCCGGCGACGGCGATCCGGATTCGACGTGGGTGATCCACGATGGGCACCAAGCGATTCGGGTCATCGGACTCGGCGAATACCGGCGGTACGATGCCTGTGGCCGCCAGATCGACCAGACGGGGGCGGCCGGTGGTGAGGTTGCTCCACTCGCCGATCAGTCGTTCAAAGGTGATGGCGGGTATTCGGGCGTGCTCGAACAACGCTCGCCGAACATCGTCCTTCGACCAGCTAGCCCGTGCGAAATTTCGGGCCAGGATGGGTGATAACACCAACAGCGGCGCGTACAGGAAATGGCCCAAGCCGAACAGGTGGGTGAGATCCCATGCGGTGACCCGGGTAAGGCCGTTGGCCAGGTAGGGGACGATCTGCTCGGGGGTTGATCCGAAGACGCTGCCCACGATCGAGCCGCTGTTGATGCGTACAAGCGTGACCGCGTCGCCGCCTTCGTCGGCCATTTCCTCCGCCGCCAAGGTTGGCCAGCCGATCTCGTTGAGGGCGTCGAGGTCCTCGCAGAGCACGACCTTGGTTGGGTTGCCGAAGGTGGCCTTGTCGTGCTCGTCGGCGGTGAACCCGCACACATTGCGCAGATACAGCCTTAGCCAACGACCGACCGCGGTGTTGGCCTGTGCGCCTTCGCGCATTGCGCCTGGGCCATGGTTAAACCCGAGCGAGGCCATCGACGGCCCGCTCACGATCATGAGAGCGTCGGCGCCCGTGGTGTTGCCCGAATGCTCGACGCCGTAGGCCGTTCCGGCCAGGATCTCTGCGGCTGCGAGCAACACGGGGAGCTGCGCGGGTCGGCAGCCGGCCATTACGCCATTGACCGCTACCGACCACACCGTCATGTCCCGACCCGATGGACGTGCCGTGCCGAGGACTCGCCACGGGTCGTGTCCAGTGGGTGCGATGAAGGCCTCGACCAGCGCTTGGGTGGGCGGGATGATGGCCGAGCCATCCGACCAGCCGCGATCGGCGAATAGTTCGTTGATTTCGCTGACGGTGCCATAAGCGGCGACCTCGAGCGCGGTGGGTTCGACGTTCTCGCTCGCCTCGTCCGTAGCGCGTTGGGTGAGGCCGGCGACGATTTCATCGATGGTCGTGGCGACAAGCGAGTCGAGCATTTCGTCGGCGGACTGAGCGTCAACGTGGCCCTTCAGAACGGCGAGGCGCATATCAGTGAAACCAAGACCACGGCCCGTGGCGAGGGCTTGGGTGGAGAAGCCGTCGCAGACCAGCGAAACGGTGGGGATACCAGCGGCTTCAGCAGCAACAGATGCCCGCAACACGGCGGGCGTGCAGCTGCCTCAACACCCGTTCCCGCAGATGATGGCGTCGACGTGGCGGGCGTGCAGTTCCGCTCCAAGGGCGGCCACTAGCTTGGCTTCGTCGGTACCGTGGATATTGCCGAACGTGTCGTAGCCCACCACGCTGAGGCCGGGGTAGCGGCTCTGCAGCTCCCGTTCGATGACGGGGAAAATTTCTTCCCCACGGAACAGGAAATCCCACACGAACCCGATGCGCTTGCCGGTCAGCGTGTCGAGTCGTTCGGCCAGCGGTCGCTGTTGTCCACCGGCGGGTGCCTTCGGCCAAACTACTTCGTATTGTTCGTCGCTCGATACCATCCCCCTATCCTGCCAAGTTCGCGGGCACCAGCAGACCTGATCGCCATATCCTCATTCCATGTGGGCGGTCCGGCTCGGAGCATGGAGCGGACGGGTAGGGGCGGGGTCGATGAACACCACCACCTGGACATAGGGCTGGCCATGTGGCCAGCGCCGATTTCTATGACGCGAGTTACCGAGGCGTCTCGCCCGAATTCGGTCGCTATGTGCCGCAGAATGTTCGATACGGCGCGGCGGAGGGGTCGGCTGGGCGAGCGTACGCATTCAGTCCGGGTCGCTCGGTGAAGGGTTTGGTCACGACGTCGAGGAGTAGCTGCAAGGGCCTCATGTCCGCGTCCGTAGCTGCTGACAACGCCTCCTCCACCAGGTGATTTCGTGGGATGTAGATCGGGTTGATCCGATCCATCGACGCCACGATCTCGATGAGCTCGCCCGGCTGGGACATCACTCGTGAGCGCCAACGAGCGGCCCATGCCTGCAAGGCATCAGTCGCCAGCACGCCTGACTGCGACGGGTTGAAATCGCCCCGCAAAGACGCGGACAACCAACGGAAGGTCGCCGTAAAATCGAGTGTCTCGGCCTTCATCAGCGCGAACAGGTTGTCGATCATTGGGCCGTCGTCGTCATCAGCCGACGTGAGCCCCAGTTTGGCGCGAATGCCCGCGGTCCAATACGTACCGAAGCCATCGGTAAAGGCCTGGATAGCGGTGGTGGCGGCGGCAATGGCGGCGGCTGGATCGGCATCGATGAGCGGCAATAAGGTCTCGGCCAGTCGAGCCAGGTTCCATTGTGCGATTTTTGGCTGGTTCCCGTAGGCATAGCGGCCACTGTGATCGATCGAACTGAACACCGTGGCGGGATCGAATGCGTCCATGAATGCGCATGGCCCGTAGTCGATAGTCTCGCCCGAGATTGTCATGTTGTCGGTATTCATGACCCCGTGGACGAAGCCGACCAGCATCCAACGAGCAATAAGCTGCGCTTGGGTGTCGATGACCGACTCTAAAAAGGTTAGGTACGGGTTCTCCGCTAGCGCCGCGTCTGGGTAGTGGCGGGTGATCGCGTAATCGGCGAGGCGGCGAATGAGTGTCGGGTCCTCGTGCGCCGCGGCGTACTGGAAGCTGCCGACCCGCAGATGACTGGCCGCGACGCGCACCAGAACGGCGCCCGGCAGCATGACCTCGCGGGCGATCTTCTCGCCGGTGGCGACGACAGCCAGTGATCGGGTCGTGGGGATGCCGAGCGCATGCATAGCCTCGCTGATCAGATACTCCCGCAGCATCGGCCCGGTCGCCGCCTTGCCGTCACCTCCGCGAGCAAACGGTGTTCGGCCCGAACCCTTGAGATGCACGTCGAGCCGGCTGCCGTGCCCATCTTCGATCTCGCCGAGCAGGAGCGCCCGGCCGTCGCCGAGTCGGGGTGAGTAGCCACCGAATTGGTGTCCGGCGTAGCCCTGAGCCACCGGCGATGAGCCGGTCACGACATCGTTGCCCACCAGCACGGCGACGCCTTCGGGCATTCGCAGGCGGGCAGCGTCAAGGCCGAGGTCGGTCGCCAGGGCCTCGTTCAGCACCAGCAACTCAGGCGCTGGTGCTGTGGCGGCACGCCAGGGCTCGTACAGCCCCGACAGCGCTCGAACGAAGGAATCGTCGAACGTGAAGATCGTTTCTTCGCCGAGGCTCACACCGCCAGGCTACCGGTCGCCCAACTCTTCACGCTGTCCCGAGGTTACGTCGTCCCGAGTTCACGCCCCCGACGTCGTTCCCGAGGTCACGCCGTCGCGAACGTCTCGAGGTGAACTGGTCCCGACGTCACGCCCCCGACGTGACCCATGGTCGATTTCTGGGCTCGGAGCGCGGCTGGTTGTCAGTTCATCGGTGACATCATGCGGGCGAAGGCGAGACGATCGGCTTCGGTGGCATTCGCAAGCGAGCAGCGCAATCGCATCAGCCATCGGATCGCGCCGAAGTCCTTATTGCGCTCGAGAATGGACACAAGATTGCCGATCATGCGGCTCAACAGCAGATCGGCGCCAACGGGTTCGAGATATCCGCGCTGCCACGATGGTCCAGCGGGGTGTGACTGATGAAACCACACGACACACTCGCCCTCGGACAGCACCCGGCCGCCGAAGGGGTCGATGAACATGTCGGGCTCACGAACGTCTCGCAACAAGAAGTGCCCAGGGAAGCCGACGCCGTGCAGCGGAACGCCGATGCGTCGGCCGACCTCCATGGCGACAAACGCAAGGGAGATGGGGATGCCGAGTCGGCGTTCGAGCACCCGGTGGAGGTAGCTATTATCGGCATCATAATAGTCGCTGGTGTTACCGGCGAACCCGCCCGGGCCAAACAACGTTGCCATCAAGCCCTCGCGGGTCGGCGAGGGCACGGTTTCGGCAAGGAGATCGAGCGCCGTGCTTGTGGCACCCATCGAAAGGTTCGGGTAATGAAAGAGAGCGAGCATGGTGACCGCTTCAGCCACCGAAGCGCCACCTAGGTCGACGCATCGCCTGAACCGTTCCACCGCAGCCCCATCAGCCTCCATCCGCGGCAGGATAGCGCCCTAGGGAGCGTGCCATTTGACCCAAGCGGTCTCCCACGCGCATGTCCCTTCATCCAGTGACAATGAGCCGCTGGCAGAGACGGGGCGAACCGAGGTATCCGGGTTCGGATTGGCCTGAGGTTGCGGAGATGGGAAGACTGCAGGACATGCGGATCATTGACGCCAACGGCATCCAGCTTTGTTATGAAACCTTCGGCAGCCCGAGCGAGCCTGCGGTATTGCTCGTCAACGGTTTCACCCAACAGCTCACGGGATGGGATGTCGAATATTGCGAACAGATCGCCGCCCGAGGCCGCTTTGTCATCCGATACGACAACCGCGATGTCGGCTTGTCGACTCATCTGGATGGGCAGACTGCGTCGCTCGTCGAGGTGTTCGCCGCTCGACAAGGCCAGGGTGTGATGCCGCCGCTGCCGTACACGCTCTCTGATATGGCCGCAGATGGCATTGGACTGCTCGCCGCCCTCGGCATTGAACAGGCCCACGTTGTTGGCGTGTCGATGGGCGGTATGATCGTGCAAACGATGGCGATTGAGCATCCCGCTAACGTGCTGAGCCTCACCTCCATCATGTCGAACACCGGTAACCCGGAGTATGGCGCTTCGACGCCCGAGGCAAGCGCCATCTTGATGCGCCCGCCAAGTACCGATCGCCATACTTACATCGAAGATGGCGCGTCGGGTCGCAAGGTGTGGTCGAGTCCGCGTTACTTCGACCTGGACGACGAGCGGGCCAAGCTAGCGATTGACTTCGATCGCGCCTTCTATCCCGAGGGATCCGGCCGTCAGTTCCTGGCCATCATTGGCTCACTGTCACGCGAGGACGGCCTGCGGGCCTTGGCGGTGCCAACCTTGGTTATCCACGGGCGTGCCGACGCGCTCATTACGTTGTCGGGTGGCGAGCGAGCGGCTCAGCTTGTTCCCGGCGCCAACCTGATTGTCCTCAACGATATGGGGCATGATCTTCCCAGACCGCTGTGGCCGGTGATCCTCGACGCGATCATCAGCCATCAGAACCACGCGGTCTGACACCCGAACCACAAGGAACCTGCCATGTCTGGACCGCTTCGCGGCTATCGCATCATTGAATTGGCTGGCATCGGCCCGGCTCCCTACGCCGCCATGCTTCTGGCCGACATGGGAGCCGAGGTCATTCGCGTCGAACGCGCTCAACTGACGCGCCCGCCCGATGCGACGGGCGCCGAGGTCACTCTGCGAGGACGACGAAATATCGCTGTCGACCTGAAGCACCCCGAAGGCGTCGAGACGTTGCGACGGCTGCTTGATTCGGCGGACGCGGTGATCGAGGGTTTCCGACCCGGGGTTATGGAGCGCCTCGGACTTGGGCCTGAGGCTCTGGCCGAACGCAACCCGAAACTGGTCTTTGGCCGCATGACGGGATGGGGGCAAGATGGCCCCTACTCGCTGGCCGCCGGTCACGACATCAACTACATCGCCCTCGCCGGGGCCCTTGCTCACATCGGCCGGGCTGGTGAAGGCCCGACACCGCCGCTCAACCTTGTGGGCGACTTTGGCGGCGGTGGAATGTTCCTGGCCTTCGGAGTCGTCTGCGGCCTTCTCGAGGCGCATCGTAGCGGCAGGGGCCAAGTCGTCGACGCTGCCATGGTCGATGGCACCGCATCACTGATGACCTTCTTCTGGGCCATGCTGCACCAGGGGGGATTCGATGAGAACCAGCGCGGCACCAACCTGCTTGACACTGGCGCTCACTTCTATGACGTCTTCGAATGTGCCGATGGTATGTACGTGTCGATCGGTTCAATCGAGCCGCAGTTCTACGCAGAGTTATTGCGACTCACAGGTCTAGCCAGCGACCCCGACTTCAAAAAGCAGTACCAAAAGGGGATGTGGCCTGCGCTGAAGGTCCGGTTGGCCGAAGTGATGGCCAGCAAGACCAGAGATGAATGGTGCGAGATCATGGAACATACCGATGTGTGTTTCGCCCCGGTCCTCACCATGACTGAGGCCAGCCGACATCCCCACAACGTGGCGCGCGAAACCTTCGTGAGCCGTGACGGCTTCGTACAGCCGGCACCGGCGCCGCGGTTCTCCCGAACGCCAGGCGCGCTCGATCTCGGCCCGGCGCGGCCCGGACAGCACACGGAAGAAGTACTTGCCTCCAGCGGCTTTTCCGACACCGAGATCGCTGCGCTTCTCGCATCCGGGGCGGTAACCGCATGAGCACGCTTGTGTTCTTTCACGCGCATCCCGATGACGAATGCATCTCGACGGGCGGCACGATGGCCCGAGCGGTCGCTGAAGGACATCGTGTTGTGCTCGTCGTTGCCACGGGCGGTGAGTACGGCGAACGTCCTGCAGACCTCGGGGTGGAGGAGACGTTGGCGGAGCGACGTCGGGTCGAGTTGCACCGAGCCGCCGACGAGTTGGGTGTCCACCAGGTGTACTGGTTCGGTTACCACGATTCAGGGATGACCGGCTGGGAACAGAATCAGGCCGAACACGCCTTCTGGGCTGCCGATGTCGAGGAAGCTGGCGCGAAACTGGCTGAAATACTGCGAAATGAAGCTGCCGACGTTTTGGTTGCCTACGATTGGCACGGAAATTACGGTCACCCTGACCACGTCCAGGTGCATCGTGTGGGCCACGCAGCGGCTCGTCTAGCCGGTACACCCAAACTGTTCGAGGCCACTATGAACCGAGACGCCATCCGGTCGTTCATGTCCATGGCGGGTGAGTTGGGCGACCTGGATGAGCGTGGATTCGATCCCGACGGTCCGGCCGATGATGGCAACCCGTTCGGGACGCCCGAAGCTGAATTGACCACCGCCGTCGATGTAAGCGCCTACGTCAAGCAGAAGCGGGCCAGTATTTCTCACCATGCCAGCCAGGTCAGCGACTCCTCGATGTTTCTTTCGATGCCCGATGAGGTCTTCGCTGTTGCGTTCGGCACCGAGTGGTTTATCGAAGTCGGTGCACCCGCTGGCATCCACTCCACCTGGCTCTTGGACGCATGATCCGCCTCTTCGCGGTCGCTGGCATCCGAACCTTCCACCATGGTTTTGCCTGGTTCGTGATCTTTGGCAACGCCTTTGCTGGCATATGGGCCTTGCTGGCCCACCGAAATCCGGCCCTCCGCACTCGTGCGCTCTGGTGGTTCACCGCAGTGGCCGAGGTGGCAGTGTTCGTTCAGGTTGCCGTCGGAACATATCTGGTGGCCGGATTGAAGCTGGTGCACCCGAAGTTCCACAGCTTCTACGGCTTCGTGGGTATCATCGCCATCGGCATCATCGCGTCATACCGACGTCAGTTGGCCAGTCGGGTCTACCTGCTCTACGGCTTCGGTGGCCTGTTCGTGATGGGGCTCGGCATTCGAGCCATGCTGGTCGCCGGCCGTTAGGGCGAGCTACAACCGCGCTAGTCTTTGCCGAAGCCCATCGAGTTCGTCGGTCAGTTCGGACGGCAGACGGTCACCGAACTGAGCGAAGTGGGCCTCGATCTGAGGGATGGCTGCTTGCCAACCGTCCACATCGACCGAGAGGAGCGCCTCAAGGTCGTTGTGGGACAGGTCGAGCCCTCCAAGATCCAATCCGTCGGGGGTCGGCAGATAGCCAATGGCAGTCTTCACGGCATCTGCGGTACCGGCGACGCGCTCGAACGCCCACTTGAGCACGCGGCTGTTCTCGCCGTATCCGGGCCACAGGAAGCGCCCGTCTTCGTCGCGACGGAACCAGTTGACGAAGAAGATCTGCGGCAGCTTCTCGGCACTGGTGGCCTGACCGATTTCGAGCCAATGAGCGAAATACGAGCCCATGTCGTAGCCGCAGAAGGGCAGCATGGCCATCGGGTCAAAACGCAGTTGACCGACCGCGCCCGAGGCTGCGGCGGTGGTTTCCGACGCCATCATGGCGCCGAGGAAAACCCCGTGCTGCCAGTCGAAGGCTTGGTGCACCAGGGGCACAG
>JAYTVF010000428.1:0-3404 GCA_043744155.1 Acidimicrobiia bacterium
TTGCGTGCACCAACCAACCGGCGCCTGCAGGCTCGCCTGCCTGCCCGCCCGGCCACCTCAGTTGCACGGCGAACCGCTAACTGAACGGCATTGCGGCTAGATGAGAATACCGTTCATCGCAACTTGGGTGTGTTTCCCTCGCAACTGGGCCACAATCCTGTGTCCAAGCGCTCAGTTGCGCAGGGTTGCGAGGTATGCCGACCCGGGTTGCGTTAGGGCACGGTCGTTGTCGTGAGGCACGCCGGTGAGTAAGCCGACGGGCGAGTGGGGTCGGCCGCATCTGCCGGCGGCCACGTCCGGGTGTTGGCACACGAGATATTCGCGGCGCTCGGAGCAACGGTTCCCGAGACGGGTCGAGGCGTCAGACCCGGCTTGCCCGCTTGGATCGGCGTTTCGGAAAGATCGAGACGAACCCACACGGCATTGACCGGCTCAAGGAAGTAGGGCGGCGAGGGCGGGATCTGGTGGCCGTCGCTGTCCTTGGGGTACTGCAAGTCCTTGTACACCCCGGTCTGGAGTTCACCTGCGGCGTTGTACGTGCCGAACACCGGTCGATACTTGGCAATCACCGCACCGGTGAGGTGGATCGTTGGCAACTTCGTGTTGGGTGCAATCAGCGTGGCGTCCTTCCACCCGTCAACCGACATGCCGCCGGTGAGGGAGAGGAATGCCCCTACCACCGTGCGATCGGCGCCCGTTGCGTCCTGCTTAATGGTGGTTGATCCGCCAGCTACGAACCCAAGCGTCACGCCGTGGATACTGCTCGGCTGTCGAATGTCACCCGTCACGGTCAGATCACCCGCCGTCATAAAGGTGACGTCGTTGCTCTCTCCGGAAATCTCGAGGTTGCCGGTGACATACACCAGGCCTCGATAGGGCACATTCATGGTTACCGGGCCGCCGACCGCAGCGGTGTCGACCAGCATCGTCTTGCCACCGGGCAGGAGGGTCACCTTGACAGTGGTGCCGCTGGCAGGGGCCAGCGTGAGCGCAGCCAGCTTTCCAGCGATAACCGGGTCGATGTTGTCAGGCAGCTTCAGGAACTTTCCTCGGCTGGCATTCGTGGTCGCTGCGTCGATACTCGCGGCAGAGGTGCAACCCGCGCTGGTTGACCGGTGGAAGATGGCATCAATGGCCAACCCAGCGAACATGGCCGTCGCGGGGTCGCCCGTCGCCTCTACCGAGCCGGCGAACTTCGGTGTACCGCAGTACCAGTACCAGTAGTCGTTGGTATGAATGGGACCGTTCACCTTGTCAACACTGGTCGCGCCGGTATAGGCGACCTCGAAGCAATCCTCTTGGCGACGGTCAGTGGGTTCGATGAGTGCCTGCTCATCGGCGACACCGTTGGGATCGTTGCCAACCCGATGGGGCCACAAGAAGTGGGTGGGATCGTAGTCGGCCGGTTGGGTTGCCCCCGGTGGTGTGGTCTGGCGCCGGCTGTTATCGGTGAGACCGTCGCGGATCTGACCGCCGTCGGTGCGCAACCCACAATGCAGATTGGCCCAGTCACTGTCATGGGTGGTGACAACACCGTTGCGAACCACCTTGAGCGAACTGGCTCCGGTGCCGTACAGCGCAGGCTGCAGCGTCTCAACGTCGGTAAAGACGAGGTAATCGACAAATGATCGACGACGCCATTGCTGCTGGAACCGACGCACGACGCAGTTATTGCCCGCAGCGTTACAACCTTGCCGAGTGGTGACCTCGACATTCACAAACGGAGAGTTGGCCGTGATCTGCGGTGAATAGTAGTAACAGGCATGGGTGAGACCCTGGCAGGTGCCGAATTGGCCAGTGGCGTTGTCGTATTCTCCCCAGCCCGCAATCGACCCGGCCGAGTCGACATTGAGGCCGGGATCGACGCGACCGACCATACGAAATGAGTCTCGAAGGTCAGATGCCTTGGCCGCCTGGCTGAACAACTCGTTCAGCACACTCTCGCCCATTTGTCGTTCGGACACCACATTCCTGGTGCGCTGGGCGGAGGTGACGTCATAGGTGAGGGGCAGCATCATGGCTGCCAGCATGATGAACATGATCATGACGAGCGTGACGATGAGGGCTAGGGCGAAGCCTTCCTCGTGCTCGACGCGAGTAGGTGCCGACATGGTGCTCCTTCGGGTGGTCATGAGCAGGAAACCCCTGGAGTAAGTGAGCTCAATCCGCAACGTTCGGATGAATAGCGAGTGGCCCGCAGTGTGATCCGATAGACCAGATCCCGTGTGCGTGTGCGGTCGGTAGTGCTTCCGCTGAGGCGAAGCCGGGCACGAATCAACACGCTATTCACGTCGGCCCGCTGCGTTGCCGTCAGAATCGCAGTGTCATCGGCGGCCGTGCCAACGATGCGTACCGAGGCCGTTCCCTTGATGTCTGCTGCTGTCCCCGCCTTGAAGTACTGAAAATATTCTTCGTTGGCGGCGATTGACGGGTCAACGGTAGCCAGATTCCGGTATTTGGGCACCGCCCCAGCGGTCAGGCTGCGATTCCAAGGGTCGGTATCGGTGGCCGGTGGATCGAAGATTTCCAGACGGAGATTCGTACCAACCACGGCCAAGCACACCGGCACGTAGGGAGGGTTGAAGTTGGCTGATGTGGCCCCGCTCGTCCTCGTCTGCAGCTTGTTCGAGTAATAGCACAGCCGATTCGGCCCGGCCACGAGCAGCACTGGGTCTGGGCGCTCGACCATTTTGCTACCGCATGCGCTTGTGACATCGGTAGTGTCAGCACGTCCGTCATGATCGAGATCGCAGCCGAAGGCCGGCCGGGCCGTCTCGATGTCGGAGAACACGCTGTCCACCAACTGTCGGAGCTCGAAGTTAGACGCTGATTGCCAACTGACGACCTTGGAGATATTCCGTGTGCTCACCAAGATGGTCATGGCCAATACGCTCACTAGGCTGAGGATTCCCATCGACACTGCCAGTTCGATCAACGTGAAACCGCTGTCATCCTGCAGGCCGAGCCGTCGACGGAGCCACATTGTCGGGCCTATCCGTGACATGCTGCGCTCCAGGGAAGGGCCGCGGCACCGTTGAGCGGTATGCATTTGGCGTTCGTGTCGAGCATGACGCTCGTGGACAGTCCGCCGTGTTCGATGGTGTAGGTGGCTGGCGGGAGGAACGGGAAGTTTACGAATCCGTACTCGTCGGCGCCAAAGGTCATCCGCTGCCCGGTCACCGGTACGAGAAGGGTGGCTGACTTGCCGACACCGACATTTACCGCCACGCGGCCGGTGTTCACTGCGATCTTGGAGTCAGGCGGCACCGCACCGATCTGGGAAATTTCACGCCATCGAATGCGGGTCGAATGCGGCTCTTTCCACTCCACGTGTACTACACGCTGCAGCCGAATCGAATTGTTCGTTCCGTCGTCGGCGGCACTGGCGGCACCAAACGGTTTGA
>JAYTVF010000429.1:0-11680 GCA_043744155.1 Acidimicrobiia bacterium
CGTGTGCGGTCGCCTCGGCGGTGTAACTCGGCGGCGACCGCGGCGAACTCTTCTGAGTAGATCATCACCGTGGCACCGGAATCGTTGAGGATGAACTCAAGCTCATCGGCCACCAGGCGCCAGTTCAACGGAACGATGACGGCACCTATTTTGGCGGCCGCAAAAAAGCTCTCGACGAACTCAGCGCCGTTCATGAGCAAAAGGGCGACCCGGTCACCTTTACGAACGCCCAGGCCGAGCAGGCCGTTGGCCACCAAGTTGATGTGCTTATTCAGCTCGCCAAAGGTATGGCGGCGACCAAGAACTGGCTCGACCACCGCCTCGAGCGTCGGACTGAGATAGGCCCGCTTGGCCATCAGACTGCCGACATTGATCTCCATTTTGGTGTCTCCTCGAAGCGTTCCGATGCTGGTGTTGAAGCCAGGTGTGCCGATGCCACGCCTATTCGCCAGCGTATCGACTTCCGGGCCCGGTGGGCGGGTTCAGGCCTTACATTCGGCGATGGATTCAGTCAGTGCCTGCAAAATGTTGCTCGGCAATCGTTCCTCGGCGAGATCGTTGGGGTCGAGGGCGAGCGCATCGATCCGTTGGTGGGAACCCAGCACCGCACACGCGGCACGGTTCGCGGCGACGCCGTCGTTCTCTGCCCGCTTGAACAGAGTCAGGTCGGTTTCGGTGAGTTGGAACAGTTCGGAGAAGATGCCGGTGTTCGGTTCTGGCGCGTCGGTCTTGGGGTCGCATGACTGCACCAGAACAGCCTCGTCGCGACGGGTCACGGTAGCGCCAGGCGACACCGCCGCCCACGATTCATAGGCGGTGTGAAGGCGTTCGGTGTCGGCACTGGTACGACCCAGGATCATGCTGTCGACGCAGACACTTCCGAGTCGGTGAACGATCTGTATCCGCTCACTGCTCCACCCGGTGGACGCTCGCCAGGCCGTGGTGGGATCGAGGCGACTGGAGAGCGTGAGAAAGGTCGAGAGAGGGCCCACGCTGCGCTGGTCGATGGTGGCGGCGACCGACACGGCTTGCTCGCCCGCTGCTGCGGTGAACCGTGGCGGTGCTGACGACGTTGCCGCCGGAGCGAACGGGAACAGCACCGCAGCTTCACCTTTGGGCGGGTGACGAAACGCCTCATTCAACCGTTCGACGCCACCCAAGTGGCGCAGGGTATTCACCATCTGCGCGCCGAGTTCGTATGGGGCGCCGTCACGCACCTGCAAGACGTCAGGGGTATGACTCAGCCGATTGGGCTGATCGCTGGGATGTTCGGTGTCGTCGATGCTGCGCTGATCGACACTCGACAGCGAGCGGTAGTAGCTGTTCTCGACCGCGCGGGCGTCACCCTCGATGAGCGACTGCAGTACAAAGGCCTGCTCATCGGATGACACCTTCTTGTAGAGCGCGTTGATACCGAACCGTTGATCCTGCAGGGCATGGGTGAGTTCGTGTACCAGCGTGAGCTTGATGTAGGCCGACAACTCGGTGCCGCGCACCCGCATGCGTTTGTCGCGGTGGCTGTAATAGCCGGTCACGTTGCTCACGAAGTCTTGCTCGACCGAAGTTGCACTGAAGACCTGGCCGATGTAGCCCCGCGCTCGCATGATCGATTCGGCCAGAGACTGGCGGTCTGCCGCTGGCTGTTGGCGACCTCCGGAGATCTCGGATACAAACGCGCTCTCGGTCATGAAATCGAAGGCGACCGGGTGCTTGAACGTCAGGCCTCGCTCCTGTTCGACGAAGGTGACCAGATCGCTCACCCTCGTGTCCCATGCCGCGGCGTACGGATTCGACCGGGTGCCTGTGACCGCGAACGTGCCAAGCAAGAGTACGACACCGGCGAGTCCCAGCCATTGCCACCGATTGTGACGTTGCGGCGACGCTGCAGCGCCATGCCTGGGCTGGCTCGACGTCTCGCCATTGCCGCCCAATGGCGCCCAGAGCGGCGCCCAAAGTGTCGGGTCCAACTGCACCGCCGGGGCGGGCCAGGGGGAGTCGCTGGTTGCCGCATCCGGCGCGGCGAACGATGGTGGGGCGGGCACGGTGTTCTTTGGCGCATCCGGAGCGGCGAACTGTACCGCCGGGGCCGGCCAGGGGGAGTCGCTGGCCGCCGCATCCGGCGCGGCGAACGACGTCGGGGAAGGCACGGCGTTTGGTGTGTCGGTGGGTGGCGGGATCATCGATGACCTTTCGGCCGAGAGAGCAGAAATCTGAGCCTAGGCAGACAGAACGACCCTGGGTCCATGAGTGAAAAGACCTATATGTCCACTTTCGGACATGTCCACAATCTGACATTGCGGCGGCGGCTAACTGAGAAGAAGATGAAGAACAGGAAGAACTTGCTGGTTTCGGACAAGCCGATTCCTTCAAAAGTAAAGGACGACTAAAAATGCGTTTCCTCTAAACCTCTCTGCAGCCGGTAATCGTCCGGCAATTCACTTTCGGCTCCCGCCAACGCCTCTGCGTCGGCGGGATTCGCCGTTGTGAGCGCGAGGTGGGAGCCAGGCATAGTCAATTCCGCAGCCGAGCCAGGGCCACGCTCATCAGGGCCGCCCGGTTGTCGACGCCGAAGATGTCACACAGGTCATCGACCTTGCGCCGCACCGTGCGGGGATCAATCTTGAGGGCTCGACCGATGTTGTCGTTCGACCGGCCTGCGAGCACGTTCGACAGCACCATCTGATGCAGTTCGCTCAGGCCGCTTCGGCTGGCGGGCAGGTTGCGAACACCGATGGGCACAGCGGTCGCCCACAAACTGTCGAAAGTGGCGGCGAACGTCGATACCAGCGGTGCTGCCCTGGTGTAGAGAGCGGTCGAACGATCATCACAGTTCAGTACCAACAGGGCGCACCGGTCGATGAGGATGGCATCAGCGGGCAGTGTCGAAGCGACCCGCGCCTCCACACCCTGCTCGACCTCATCGAGAGCTGCCGACAGGAATTCCTGGTCATCCAGGACCGACCGTTCATACAGAAAGCGGATCGCCACCCCGCGCTGCAAAAGGTCGGCCGGTACAAAGGTGAGTTGCTCGGGGTCGTCGCAGTCGGGGATCGAGGGCTGCACTGACTGCATGCTGGCCAGTTCCGAGCGGGCGCCGGTCAGTGCAGCGGTGAGCCCGACGCCGCGCTTCTCGCGGGTGGTGAATTCTTCGACCAAATCGGTGCGATTACCCAAGGTGGCGTTGCGCCGGTCCTGGCGAGCGAGGCTGCGCAGGTCTTTTTCGGCACGGGCGATATCGGGGCGTTGACCAAGCCAGTGATGCGTCAGGGAGGCCAGCGACCGAACGATGGGCACCTCGGGTGGCAGCCCGACCAGCAGATTGCTCACAGGATCGATGACCGCGAATCCCGTACTCACGAGTTCATTGGCCACTTCTCCGCCGGCGTCGACGACGTCATCGTTCAGCAGTCGCAGGTACATCTGCGACGCGGGTGCCGACAGGATCCAACGAAGGGGCTGAAGGTTTTGGTCGGGATCGGTCACGGGCTGCGTCTCATATGTGCGCTCGTTCTACTACCGATGTCACATACGGCGGTCACATTTTCACTAATTCTTGACTCAATATTCGCCAGGGTGCGACGAGGGTCAGAGGGTTATCGGCAGGTCATGTCCTTGGGAGGAGCGATACCGACGATGTTCTCCTTCACATCGACGACCGCGGTTGTCGACGTTGTGGCGTCGCCGGACCGAGAGGCGCTGGTAGATGACGTTGACACCGTGGTCGAAGTCGTCGAGGCTGGCGCAGTCGTATCGGTTTCGGTAAAGGTGGCCGGGTCGGGGGCGTCCTTCAGACGAGCTTGACCACGGAACACCTTCAAAATGCCGCGGTTCGTGCCGGAGTTGGTGTCGATGTAAATTGGGTCACCCGATGAACCCTCGATGCGGTAGCTACGCACCTGGCCGGGGTCGAACCCTTTGAGTTTGGTGGCGAGCGTCAGCATGTCGTTCGGCGTGAGGTTTCGGTCGACCTTCACTCTGGCGATAGCCGCATTGAGCAGCTTCTGAGCCACCGACGGTCGGGTAACGCCCTTATCGATTGCTTTGGCGATGGCGCGTTTGACGAAGTCCTGCTGCCGGGCGATGCGACCGAAATCCGACGTCTCGTCAGAAATCCATCGCTCACCATTGAACCACTCGTAATAGCGAGAGCGGGCGTAGGCCAGTGCTTCATCACCGGCGAAGGTGTGGCACCCGACCTGCAAGATCTCGAGCCCGGTGTGGATGTCACGAGCGGGAAACACGAACGGGATTCCAACGCCACCGACTGCATCGACGATGTCTTTAAAGGCGCAGAAATCGACATTGATGTAGTGATCGACCTTCAATTGAAAGTTGAGCTCTATGGTACGTACAAGCCGAGATGGGTTGGCATCTTGAAAGACCGAGTTGATCTTGCCGCTGTTGTTTCCGTCGGCCAGCTTCACCCAAAGATCTCGGGGGAACGACAAGATGGCGGCCCGGCTGGTCGAGGGGTCGGCCCGAATCAGCATGATGGTGTCGGAGTTCGTGCCCGTATCGGTGCCGTCATACAGGCCGCCGTAGTAAGGCGAGTCGGGGCTGATGCAGCCACGACTATCGGACCCGACAATCAGGAAGTTCTGAGCCTTCAGATCGACCACTGGCAGTTCGGGTTCGGTCGTGGGCGTGACGTCTCCGGGCCTGGTGGTAGCCGTCGGGCCACTGACGGCCAGCATGTCGGCCGGCGTGATGTGGGTGATATCCACTCGTTGTAATCGGCCAAGCTGGTGGTTGGCATACCAGATGCCACCGGCCGAGGTGAGACAGGCCACGCCGATAAGCGCGGAGCCGCACAGCGATAGACGCTGAGGCCAGGTTCGTCGGTAACGACGCCGTTTGACAACGCCCTTTGGAGCGTCCTTGTCACCTTCCCGCGTTGACATGGTGCCCAGAGAGTATCCGGTGAATTGAGATTTTGGTGAGCGGGCGGCGGCGGCGCATTGCCACTACGGTCAAACGATGATTCTCGCCGCTCGCTCGCTATGGATGCAGCGACTCGACGCTCTCCATTTGCTGACGCCGCTTCGCATCGGTCTCCTCTTGCTTGGGGCCATGATCGCCACGTTTGTCGTTCGACTCTTTGTGGAGCGCATCGTTCGACGAGTGCCCAAGAGTCAAAACCGGGCCCGGGCCGAGCAGCGCGGTCGCACGCTTACGACGGTTTTGCGTTCGAGCCTTGTAGCGCTCATCTGGATCATCGTTGTCATCACGGTGCTCGGTGAGATGGGGGTCAACCTCGGCGCCTTCGTGGCCACCGCCACCATCATCGGCGGCGCGCTGGCTTTTGGCGCCCAGACGCTGGTGCGCGACATCATCGCCGGTTTCTTCGTAATCGCCGAAGATCAGTACGGCGTTGGGGACGTGGTGGATATCGGCCATGCCTCGGGCACCGTCGAGCAGGTGACGCTGCGAATCACCCGGGTGCGCGATGGCGAGGGCAAGGTATGGTTCGTGCCGAACGGACAGATACAGCGAGTGGCCAACCTTTCGCAGGAATACGCCAACGCCGTGCTCGACGTCCCTTTTTCCATCGAAACGCCGTTACCCGATGCGTCGGTTGCGCTGATCTCGACCCTGGATCGGTTTCAGCACGAGCAACTGCTCGAACGGCCGACAGTGCTCGGCGTCCACGACGTTGCCGACGATCGTTACCAGCTACGCGTGTCGGTGCGCTGCCGCCCAGGCGAACAAGCCAACGTACGACGCTCGCTGCGCGCCGCGCTGGTGAGTGCCATGCAACAGGGCCACCTCCCGAAGCCACCCGCCGGTGGTACGACGACGGTGGTCGTCGTCAACCGTCATGACGACGACCACCCGTCGGAAGAGTTGTAGCTACTTCTTCTTGTGGTCCCGGGCAATCTGGTCGCGTCGGGCCTTCTCGGTGGCCTGTTTGCGGGCCCTGTCCTCTTTGCGCCGGGCGCGAACTACTTCGCGCTCGGCGATTTCCGCGGCCGACACCGCGACGGGCGCGGTAGCGGTGACTGCGGCCACGGGGGGCAACGCCAAAATCTCATCGGATTTGAGCAGATGGATACATGCCACCGAAGCCGGTGCCTCGCCCATGATCGCTGAGGCCAGCATGAGCCGTACCGCACCGACACCGTGTGTCGCTACCAGTTGATGCGACGCGGTGCGCAATTCATCCTCGGTCGGATTATCGGCCGACTCCCCCAAGGCCTCAACGCAGTCGGCCAGGCAGTTGTCGCTCAGCACGATGCCGAGTTGACCGAGCATCCCGTTGACCCGCCCGCGACTGGACGCCAGCCGAAGGGCCAAAATGGCTTTGCCGTCGCTGAGTGTTTCGACACCGATCGCCTCGCTCACGGCAGCGGCGCCGTCCTCGGCCAGCTTGTCGAGCAGCACGCGCATTTCCTCGTCGGTCGTGGCATTCATGGCACGATCGAGAAGGGATGCCGCGGCGAGTTGGGTCTTGATCTGATTCATCGTCGAAAGAACTTAGTCTGCCGTGGCCGGGAACGCCCCTCCACGGGGTTGTGGTGCGTTCGTCTCCCGGTTGAATCTGTTTCCTGACCGCGCCATTTCAGGTTCGTTTAGGGTTTGCTCGGGAATGCTCAAGATCCCGCACCAGCGATGTACGCACCCCCTTCCGCCTGGCATAAATACAGTCATGGATACCCTCAAGTTCCCGCTCCCCGGTGCGTTTCGCATCGAGGGCGATCCTGGGATCCAACTCGAGGATGAGGAGTAGGCCGAGGCGACACGCGCTGCCTGTCGTCACTGGCTTGGCCCAGTGAGGTGATTTGCAAAGAATTCTCGAAGATCTGCGGGATTTTATAGCCGTACAGAAGATTCGAAGGTGAGACGCGGGAGTCTCATTTGCAGTTGCTAACCGTGCACCAGTTGGTACACGGGGCGGAGTTGTCGGCGGTTCGGCGGAAGTCAGAGCTTTCTATAACGCGCTCTTTGTGCTGTGACGACAGACCTGGAGATGACATGACTGAGATCCCCCTCTCACCAAGAAGGGCAATTCGCTGGCGACGAATCGGTGCACTGTGCGCCGCCGTCGGCCTGCTCTTGCCGACAGTGCAGAATGTGCTGACAACGTCAGCGTCAGCGTCGACCACGACACTGACGCTGACGGTAAAGAGCGCTCGTACCGAACCGCTGCACCCAGGAGGCGCGGTCGCAAAAGACGACGCGATCCCGGCGTTCAAATACCTCATCAATGAGGACAACACCGGCACGACCACACAGCGCACTCCGGCAGATGGCTGCTCGCCCGCAGGCGGCAATGCGTATCCGGCCAGCTGCAAGTGGACGTCGGCTGGCACCAACAGTCAGGCTCCCATCTACGCCCAAGGCGACCAGAGCGACTTTGACGGTGACGGCAACGGTCTCAACCAGGCGCTCACCGATATGCCCCCCGGGCGGTATCTCATCTCGGTGCTGGCCGACGGCTACAAGCTCGATGGGACGCACTTCACGATCCCGCTCTCTGGCCCGGTCGAGGTGAAGTTGCAGCCCTTCCCGCTGCCCACCGCCACCGTGAAGGCCCAGATCTTTGAAGACATCTCGCCCACCAACAGCGCAGCCGACCTGCCAGCCGAGCACGGCTTGCCGGGCTTTCGGGGTCAGCTGGCCGACTACCTCGGTCAGCTCATCACCGACGTCTACGGCAACCCGCTGTGCACCGACTACTTGCGAGGCGGTGGTCACACACCCGATGAAGCCGCCTTCCAGGATCCGCCCGGCGCCACGGCCACCCCGCTCGGGCATGATCGGTTCCTTGCCCTGCCCATCGACCTCGACGTCAATCTGGCCCCGACCGCGATTGTCGGCACCGGCGGAGAGTGCGTGAGCGACATCAACGGCGTGCTCACCATGCCCAACCTCGGTCCCAATCGCTACACCCTGCAGGCCATCGCGCCATCGGATCCGACCAAGGGCGATGTCGGACCATGGATTCAGACCACCACGCTCGAAGGTAACCACGACTGGGACGCCTGGGTGATGGAGGGATCCACCGGCCTCGATACCGAATTCGTTCAGGGCGGCGAGCCGTTCCCCGCCATCGTGTTCGGCTTTGTAAAGAAGAGCACCCCCAATCTCGGTGGCGCAGCGCATATCAAGGGTGTCGTCGACGGCGTGCATGTGTACGTGCCCACTACCGGTGGCGCTACGCAGGCCAATGGCACCATCTTCGGTGGCCTGGCCGGCACGAAGATCGACCACCCGATCTCCCTGCCGTGGCTCTCGCTCAACACGCTCTCGGGCGCTCCCGCCGACACCGCTCTCTGGATCGGTCAAGGCAACGCCGACGGTTCGTTCGACATCCCGAACGTGCCCAACGGCAACTACACACTCACATGGTGGGATGCGCCACAGAATTACATCCTCGACGTCATCAACGTCACGGTAGCCAACGGCGAGACCGTCGACATGGGAGTCATGCCCCTCAACGGCTGGTGGACCTACCTCGACGGATATGTCTTCAACGACACCAACCGAAACGGTATCCGGGAGGCAGGTGAGCCGGGTATCCCGAACTTCACCCTCACCCTGCGCAAGCGGGAGAACTCGCTGATGGACCGCGGCACCACCGCCGTGACGACTGACAACGACGGTCATTACGTCTTCGAAGGGGCCTACCCGATGACGCAGTGGTTGGTCATGGAGGCATACAACGACCGCTTCTACACCACCGGAGCGACATTCCAGGCCGACAATCAGGACACCCCCACCACCATCACGGGTGCCGGTGTCGACATGAGTGTGCTTCCGATCATCGGGCTGAGCGGAAAGATGGACTGGGGGGTTCATGCTTACGATCCGACCGGTTCCAACGGCATCGACCCCCGCAATGGGGGCATCGTCGGCACCGTCAGCTACGACACCACCCGCAACGAACTCGACCCCCGCTACGCCGCGGTCGAAGACTGGCAGCCCGGCGTTTCCGGTCTTGATGTGAAGCTGTATCAACCAATCGCCTGCGGCACCTCGCCGTCATGCGACGCCGGCCACCGCTACCAGACCAACGCCGACGGCTCGTACAAAAAGGGCCAGAAGCTCAACACCTACGTCACCGAAACCTGGCATCAGCCCACCGATTGCGTAGCCCGCGACGTCAACGGCGATGCACTGACCTACCCGGCCAAGCAGCGGGTGCTGCCGAACTGGAACACCGCGGGTGCCCCATGCCTCGAAGGCCCACTGATGGGTGTGCAGTACGAGCAGGGCTACGCCGATGTGAACGGCAACTACGGGTTCGGTGATGGATGCTTCGTCCCGAACGTTGTGGATGACGCCGATGTGTCCGCCCCGGTCTGCAAGAACCCCGGCGGCACCGATGTCGGCTTCACGGCGCTGCCCGGTGGTAAGGACTACCTGGTCGATGTCGAGATCCCCAACGACGCCACCGGTCGCCCGATGTACAAGTTCACACGGGAAGAAGACATCAACATAGCTAACGGTGACACCTTCATCCCGCAGGTGCCGCCGTCGGCCTGCGCCGGAGCGAACCACATCGTCGACGTGGCTGGCATGGCCCCTGACGGTGCCAACGCCACCGACAACCCGACCTTCCTCGACATCGGCGGCTCGCCCTATGAGGGGCAGGTAAAGCCTCTGTGCAACACCAAGTTGGTGACGCTGGCCAACGGTAAGTCAGTCGTACCAACGTTCAACGTCTTCACCAACGTGCCGACACCGGTTCGCTTTTGGGGTCTGCTGGTCGATGACTTGAATTTCTCCGGTGACCCGCAGTCGCTCACCTACGGCGAGAAGGCGGGCATCTCGTTCGCTCCGGTCGGTGTGTACGACTACACGAACACGCTGATGTTCACCACCGAGTCGGATTACAACGGCCTGTGGGACGTGTTGATGCCATCAACCAACCGCATCAACTGCCCCACGCCATCGGGTGTCTGCGCCAACCTGTACCGCTTCGTCGGCAACGACCCCGGCGTACCGGGACGGCTGAATACGAACTACCGGCCCGAATTCCGCACCATTGCCGCGGAGTTCGAGGCGCTGCCGGGCCTCATCGTTCCGGCTGACTTGGCGCCCCATCAAGTCGGTGTCAGCGTGCAGGTACCGGGCGGCCAAACCAACCGGGTGCAGTGCGCACAGGACGTGGCCACACCGCAGTTCTTCTCGATCAACAAGCCATACGGCGCGGTGGCCGACACGTTCACGATCACCGGTGTCGGCTTTGGTTCCTCAGCCGGCAGGGTGAACCTCGATGGCCTCGCCCAGCCCGGTTCGGCCATCGTGAGTTGGGCCGATCGCCAGATCAAGTTCCGACCTGATGGTGCCGCCCCCGGTCCGCATCAGTTGTCGATCAGCAGTGCCAACGGTCAGACGTCGGTCGACGGCATCACCCTGCACGTCATCGGTGTCGGCTACACGCCCAACATCTATGAGGTTGGGCCCGGCAAGGCGTTCCCGCCAGCCAACACCCTGCCCGACCGGGCCGACCACGCCATCCAAAACGCCGTCGATGCTGCTGCTGGCGGCCCCGCCAACAACGACCTTGTCGTGGTCTACCCGCAACACCCCGGTCTAACTGACACGAACCCTCGGGGGAACCCCCGGGGCGCCTACTACGAGAACGTCATCCTCTACGCCGGGGTGAAGTTGCAAGGCACCGGACCCGGAGGCGTGTATGCCAACGGCGAGGAAGTGCCCGGCGCCATCATCGACGGTTCGGCCTTCGGTGGCGACGGCCCGGTTGCGGCCGACTGGTTGGAGAAGGTGAGCCCCGGCGCGCCTTCGGTCGCCCCGCAAGGTTCGCCTCCAGGCACACCGTTCATCGTGCCGATCCCGGCATGGCAGGGCAACCAGAACGTGAACGACGGCGCGGTCATCTCGATCTTCACTCGGAACAACCGCTTCCTCGAGACGTTCACGTCGTCCATCGACGGATTCGATATCCGAGGCGGTGATCAAGTTGGTTTCCCGAACAACATCAACATCATCGGTGGCGGAGCGACAGGCCTGCCCGCTGGGGTAGTCACCCAAGGCGGCGCCATCTTCGCCAACGCTTTCGCCCGATTCCTGCAGATCACCAACAACGTGATCCAGAACAACGGCGGCGCCTACGGCACCGTGCGTATCGGTACGCCCGATCTGCCCGGCAACCAGGCCAATAACAACAACAACGACATCACCATTGCCAACAACCGCATCATGAACAACGCCGGCACCAACCTGGCGGGCGGTATCGGGTTGTTCTCCGGTAGTGATGGCTTCACCGTCAGCGGAAACGACATCTGTGGCAACTTCTCCGCAGAGTACGGCGGCGGCATCACGGTGTACGGCAAGACCCCTGGCACTGTCGCCCAAGCCCGGGTCAATGCTCCCGGTATCGCTCCTGGCGACCGGCTCGGCCGCATCGATCACAACCGTATCTACTTCAATTCGTCCTACGACGAGGGTGGCGGCGTGATGGTCTCGGGAACGTTGCCGGCTAACCCGACGCAGCTGTCGACAGGGTCGGCGCCGATTGACATCACGGGCAACCTGATCCAGGCCAACCTGTCGAACGACGACGGTGGTGGGGTGCGGTTCCTCATGGCGGGCACCGCACCCATGAACGTGATCAACAACATCATCGTGAACAACGTGTCGACCCATGAGGGCGGTGGCGTCGGCATCAACGACACGCCAAACGTGCGGGTGATCAACAACACGATCATGAAGA
>JAYTVF010000430.1:0-3384 GCA_043744155.1 Acidimicrobiia bacterium
TCTGCCAACTCGTTGATGTCGGCTGCGCTGAGCACAACCGTGCCCATCAGACCACCCTTGATCTTCAAGTTCGGGTTGGTCTTGGCCAGTTCACGAAGCGACTTTGCTGCAGCAGCAACGTCGCCCTTCACAAATGCGATTGCTGTCGGGCCGGTGAGTAGCTCGTCGGCTCCAACAACGCCGGCATCGCGAGCGGCGAAACGCACCAGGGTGTTCTTGTACACCTTGAGCTCTCCGCCTGCCGTCCGGAGCTGCTTACGCAGACCGTGTAGGTCCTTGGCTTTCATGCCGCGGTACTCCGCGAGGACTGCTGCGTCGGCCGATTCGAGGCGCTCACGCACTTCGGCAACCACGCTGATCTTCTCGGGTCTCGGATTCTCCATCGATACCTCCTTTCGTGCTGTAACTCGGGCTCGCGTGAACGAACGCCGAGAAGCACGGGGCTTCGAGGAGTTCGCCTCGTCTGGCGGGTCGGAACCCATTGACCGGATGACCCGGACCAGGTGTCTTTGGCGAGCAGGTTTGGTGGTTTGGTACTGCGGTGCTACTCCCCCAGGGACCAGCCCTGGGAGTTCGTGGTTACGCTTCCGCCTTGAGGCGGTTCGTATCGACTTTGACCCCGGGGCCCATGGTGGACACCAGAGTGATTTTACGAAGGTAGCGGCCCTTGGCCGCTGACGGCTTCGCTCGCTGCAGTTCGTCGAGAACAGCCGCTACGTTGGCCAACAACGCCTCGGGGGCAAAACTTACCTTCCCGACGGGGACGTGCACGTTGCCGTAACGATCGGTGCGGTACTCGACCTTGCCGCCCTTGAACTCTGTCACGGCGCGAGCCACGTCCATGGTGACGGTGCCAGTCTTTGGGTTGGGCATAAGCCCTCGCGGACCAAGCACGCGTCCGAGCTTGCCAACGAGGGGCATGAGATCGGGGGTGGCGATGGCCACGTCGAAGGCCATATTCCCCTTTTGGATCTCTTCGGCCAGATCCTCTGCTCCAACGATGTCGGCTCCGGCGTCGCGTGCAGCCTGTGCGGCCGCACCTTGTGCGAAGACCGCGACGCGAACGTCCTTGCCGGTACCCGACGGCAGCGCCACAGTGCCGCGGACCATCTGGTCGGCCTTGCGAGGATCAACCCCGAGGCGCACGGCGATCTCGACGGACTCGTCGAAACCGGCTGAGGCCAGGCTTTTCACCAGGCCGAGCGCTTCGGTGGGGGTGAACAACTGATCGCGGTCATAACGCTTGGTAGCGTCGATGTACTTCTTGCCTTTCGCCATTGCTGGCTCCCTCTGTGTTTGGCCGGCCGGGTGAGGTTTTCCCGGTCGCGGCAGGTGGATTTACTTAATGACCAGACCCATGGAGCGAACGGTTCCCCGTACCTGCTCCTTGGCCTGCTCGATGTCATAGGCGTTGAGGTCTGGCATCTTGATCTTGGCGATCTCTTCGACCTGAGCCTCGGAGATGGAACCGGCGACGACCGAACCGGGCGTTTTGGAACCGGACTTGATGCCGGCCTTCTCACGGATGAGCACCGGGGTCGGCGGTGTCTTGAGAATGAACGTGAACGAACGATCCTCGAATACCGTGATCTCGACGGGCACAACGGTGCCAATCTGGTCGGCAGTAGCAGCGTTGTACTGCTTTACGAATTCCATGATCGGCACGCCGTGCGGTCCAAGAGCCGTACCGACGGGTGGGGCCGGAGTGGCCTTACCTGCGGGGATCTGGATTCTGACGACGGCCGCGATCTTTTTCTTGGCCATGGGGACTTTCCTTCATAACAGCTTTGGGCGACCGTCCATTGTGGACGATCAACACGGATTTCTACAACTTGGCGACTTGGCTGAAGTCCATCTCGACGAGGGTTTCTCGTCCGAAGATGTTGACAAGCACCTTGAGCTTGAGATGATCAAGGTTAATTTCCGCCACGGATCCGGCGAAGTCGGCGAAGGGGCCTTCCTTCACCCGGACGCTCTCACCGATCTCGTATTCCATCTTCGGCTTGCGCTTGGAGACCTGGGCCTCGCCGTCGCCCTTGGCCGACAAGAACGTCTCGACTTCTTTGCGCGAGAGCGGCGTGGGCTTCTGACCGAGCCGGCCCTGGCCCACGAAGCCGGTGACGCCTGGCGTGTTGCGAATTACGTACCAGGAGTCGTCGCTCATCTCGCAGCGCACCAGCAAGTAACCGGGAAAAACCTTCTTCTGTACGACCACTTTGCGGCCGTTCTTGAATTCCTGCACGTCTTCCATCGGGATGACGACTTCGAAGATCTTGTCTTCCATATTCATCGAGGCGGTTCGGGCCTCGAGATTGGACTTGACCTTCTTCTCATACCCGGACTGCGAATGCACGACGTACCACTTACCGGGCCGTAGGTTGGGGTTGTCGTAGGGCTCGACCTCGGGCTCAGCCTCGACGTCGGCGTCTACGGCATCGTCCTGAGCGGTTTCGGCGGCCGTGTCGTCAGTGGGTTGGTCAGCATGGTCCGCAGCGGGAGCGAAGTCGGCCAACGTGTCGTTGTCGTCGGAGAGCAGTTCGTCGGTCATCCGTTGAACAACCACAGTGCGAGCTTGCCGAAGCCAAAGTCGAGTGAGGACACCAGCGCCGTGAAAAACACCACGGTAGCGAGCACGATGATGGAGTAGTTCTTAACTTCTTCCTTGCTCGGCCAGGCCACCTTACGAAGCTCGGCCCTCACCTCGCGGATGAACTGACGGGGCGGAGTGCGCTCCTCTTTCACCCGCGCGGCCGGCGCCTGACGATCGACGCGCACGGGCGCGTCGTTCTCGTTGGTAGCGCCCATCTTGCGCATTTGGCGCTTTTGTTCGCGATTCATGTTCATCGACATCGATGCTGTGTCCTGTCCACGGGTGCATATGCAACCCGCTAGCAGGGCAGGAGGGGCTCGAACCCCCGACCCTCGGTTTTGGAGACCGATGCTCTTCCAGCTGAGCTACTGCCCTGAGTTTCCACCGCATCAGACGATGTAGTGGGTAACGCTACCAGCGACGGCCGGAACCGTCGCTGGTATTTCCTGCTACCACAATGCTATTCGCCTTGCGGCTTAGCGGGTTTCCTTGTGCGTGGTGTGTGACCGCTCGGTCTTGCAGTACTTCTTCATCTCAAGGCGTTCACGATCGTTGATCTTGTTCTTCATCGTGATGTAGTTGCGATTCTTGCAGCTGGTGCACTCGAGGGTGATCTTCACCCTCTTTTCGCTCTTGGCCATGGCCGGACTTCCTTACTTGTTGATCTTGACGACGCGGCCGGCGCCCACGGTACGACCACCCTCACGAATAGCGAACCGCAAACCCTCATCCATCGCGATCGGCTTACCCAACTGCACACTCATACTCACATTGTCACCAGGCATCACCATCTC
>JAYTVF010000431.1:0-11603 GCA_043744155.1 Acidimicrobiia bacterium
CAGTTGGTTCTGCGTCAGTTCGCGTACGAGCACGATCTCGGCCGGGCCGGTCGAATCGTCGGCCAGGAAGGTCGGTTCCACCGCACCAATGGCGGATCGCTCGATGACGGCGTTGGCGAGCAGTCGGTCGACGAGGTGATCGAGGTCGTCAGGGGTGAGCGAGCCCGACATCTCGAATCGCCTGCCGGTAGCAACCGGGCCGACATCACCGAGACCGATGAGACGGGCACCTCGGGTGATGGCCTCGGCCCGGGCGTCGGTGACGCCCGCAAGCAGCGTCGTTTCCACCAGCATCAACTCGGGGGGCGCGTCAACGCGGAGCTCGACTGTGTGCAGCAGAGGATCACCGAGGAGTCGGGTGCGGACCTCTGTCAAGGCTTCTGGGCTCAAGATGTGATCAAAAAAGACCAGATCACTACAGGAAAGGGCAGCAAGACCATCGATTCCGAGGGCGTGCGCGTCGTTCAGAAACTGATCCGATCGCGGGTCGTGACCCACTGCTCGAATGACGAGACAGGTTGTAGGTCGCACTCCCATGACTGATTCGAAGGTACTGACAGACCTGTCCGTAGAGCGAATGAAAACGGTTTATTTTTCATACAAGGGGTATGTGCATTGGTCACAGCGTTACGCTTTTGGCATGTCCAAACGACTTGCGTCTGTCGGTTTCACGGTTGAGCCCTTCGTGGAGGGCCATCCTGGAGAACACGTCACTGCGGCCATAGAGGCGGCAACCGCAGCCGGGCTGCAGGTCGACATGGGGCCATTTTCCAACGTGGCGTTCGGTGACGTTGCTCTGATCGCGAAGTCGTTGGAGCAGATCGTCGTGGCCGCTTTCGACGCCGGAGCGACCCGTATATCGATTCAGGTCGGCGCTACGTGACGACTGATGTGGAGAAGTTCTTGGCGGCACTGGCGCCGGTCTGCGCGGCCCTCGGCGCGGTCGTCGTCTCGCCCTCGCAACGTTCGGCTGGAGATATCCCACTCGTTTGGGACGGCGCGGTCGTGGGTGCGTTTCGGGCGCCCCCCCTGCACGGGGCCATCGAGCGATTGGTCGAGGGCGTCGTTACGGAAATCGGCGCCGACTTCACGGGGTTAAGCCGCGAGGACAAACAGCGCGTCGTGCGAATGCTCGACGAGCGAGGCGCGTTCACCATGCGTCGCGCCGTCGATCAAGTCGCCGACGCCCTCGGCGTCAGCCGCATCACTATCTACAACTACCTCAACATGCCCCGCTAGCACGCGGGTCGATGCGTAGGGTCATGGCCGTGCGGGCGATCCGACGGCCCCCGGCAAGTTCGCAGGCGATGGCTTGGCCAGCGGCAACGCGCAGTACCCGGTCGACCTCGGCGGCCGAGGGCGGCATCGGGTCGGCCAGCCATTGGCGGATGGCACGGCGCGCCAGGGCCATGGGCGCCGCCGAAAGGGCTCGGGCATCGGTCGGATCGATGGCACGAGCCAACTCGTCCAGCAGGTCGACATCGTCGCGAAGTAGCTCAGCTTGTCGAGCGAGCATGCTTGCGACGTCACGCTTTGCGATGTCGTGGAGGAGGGGCAGCACCTCATGGCGAATGCGGTTTCGCACGAACCTCGGGTCGTCGTTGCTGGGATCGGAGACGACGGTCAAATCAAAAGCGTTGCAGACGGCGAGGGTCTCGACGCGACGCAACCTCAGCATTGGATGTCGTTGGGCGCGCATGCCGGCAAGGCCGGTGGTGCCTGCTCCTCGCAACAGATTGATAAGCACCGTCTCGGCCTGATCATCGGCAGTGTGGCCGGTGAGTGCATCGGCAGGCAGCGCACCGAATCGGGCAAGCCGGGCCCGCTCCTCTAGATTCGCGCCTGGCGCCACAGTGACGGTCAAGGCCACGAAGGTCGCGCCGAACCGGTCGGCCGCGGCTCGCACGACGTCGGCCTCGGCCCGTGAGCCAACCCGCAATCCGTGATCGACGTGCACTGCGGTGGCAACACAGCCAGCGGCGATGGCCAGAGCAAGAAGGGCCAGACTGTCGGCCCCGCCCGAGACGGCGCAGGTAACCGTGCTGCCTGCCGGCGGGAAAGTGCAGCGCGTGAGCAGGGCGGCGGCGAGCTCAGACGCCATCAGGCCACCGACGCGGCCACGGGGCTACTTCTTCGGACCGCGGTACTGAGGTAACACAACCTTCTTGAGATAGCCGGCAATGAGACCCATGACGGCCCCGACGGCACTCAACACCAGCACCAAGCCGAGCCAGACGTGCCATTGACCGTTGGTGTGCAACCCAAGAAACGCTCCGAACATGCTCGCAGCCTATCGACTAGCAGCCCGAGACCCTAAGCGCACCGAGCGACCCGGGTCGTTACCGGGGTGGCTGCAGAAGTTCAGGCTGCATCGGTGGGCCAGCACCGCGCCGTTCGGTGGCATGGATCAGGAACCGAAGGGAGATGGTCGATCGAAAGGGCTCGGTTGGGCGAACGGCGATGCCTGATCCAACGTGAAGCACGCTTGGATGCGGGCCATCAGCGTTGTCGGCACCGTGTATTCACGAGCCTTGCGGGCAATCACGCTCTTTAACTCCGCGTGGAAATCGAAAGCCTGAAGGCAATCTGAGCAGTCATCCAGATGCGACGCAATAGCCACTTGGGTGTGCGGCGAGAGCTCTTTGGCGAGGAACAACTGCAGTTCCCGGAGGGTATCTTCACAATCAGCCATGGTTCGTGTGCTCGGCTTCTTTGTCGGCAGGCTCAACGAGCCCATGTTCGGTGGCGTAATCGAACAACAGCTTATGGAGCGCTTTTCTTCCCCGATGCAGACGCGACATCACTGTGCCAATCGGCACGTCGAGAATCTCGGCCACTTCTTTGTACGAAAACTCCTCGACATCGGCGAGGTAAACCGGCATCCGGAAGATCTCAGGGATGGCTTGGAGCGCCTGTTTCACTTCGTCGTCGGTGATGCGTTCGAGCAGGTTGTCCTCGGCGGACCGCCCGGCCAGCGCAACCTCGAGCGAGCCGAGGTGCTTGTAGAGGTACATGTCTTCGACGTCAGCGATATCGTCCTGCTCGGGACGACGTTGTTTCGATCGGTAATTGTTGATGAAAGTATTGGTGAGGATGCGATAGAGCCAGGCCCGCAAATTCGTACCCTGTTCAAAGGTGCGGAAACTGCGATACGCCTTCAAATACGTCTCTTGCACCAGATCCTCGGCGTCGGACGAATTGAACGTGAGTCGCATGGCCGCCGAATACAACGCTGGCGCATATTCCATCGCCTGTTCAACGAATTGCTTCTGCTCGGCCACGAAGACACACCTTACCCCGACAGCGCCTCACTCGGCTGCTCCCGCTCTGCTTCCTTCGGACTCGCTGTCGCTCGGAAAATGCTGCGAGTGTTTTCGCATGGCACGGTCGCGGAGCACGTCGATTCTGGTTCGGCGACGCACGGCGAGTGAGACCCGGCGAGTGCCTGATGAATTGGCCGTCGAGGAACCAATGGAGATCCGCCTCGACGGACATCGGGTCACAACGACCATGCGCACGCCCGGGCACGACTACGAGCTTGCCGTCGGCTTCTGCCATGGGGAGGGGCTGTTGGCAGGCGCCCCCGTCACGACTGTGCGTTACTGCGCCGACGGACCCGCGGTGGAGACCCATTTCAACGTCGTCACCGTCGAGACCGGCGGACGAGCACCGGTACCCGCTGAGCGGCTGTCCACCACCACCAGCTCATGTGGGCTTTGCGGCACCGAAAGTCTCACCACCTTGTCCGCTCGTCTCGCGCCGCTGACCGGCACAGTCCCGTTCGAGATGGACCAGCTCGCGGCGATCCCAGAGCGGGTCAAGCCTTTTCAGACCTTGTTTGCCACCACTGGAGCGGTGCACGGTGCGGCGGCCATAGGCCCGGACGGCACGGTACTGGTGGTGCGTGAAGACATCGGCCGACACAATGCCGTCGACAAAGTGGTCGGTCGGCTGCTGCTTGATGGTCGACTGCCAGCCCGTGATTTGGCGTTGTATGTATCGGGTCGGGCGAGCTTTGAGTTGGTGCAAAAGGCGTGGGCGGCAGGGTTTGGCTCGATGATCGCCATTAGCGCGCCGTCATCCCTGGCCGTGCAAGCAGCTCGTTCGGCCGGGCTCACTTTGGCCGGCTTCGCCCGAGCCGACAGGCTCAACATCTACTCACCCGCCTGAGTCGCGCTGCGATGTGGCCGCAAACTTCGGGTCGGTCACCCGGGGTGGCGCCCATGCATAGGGGCGTGGGCGAGGTGGTGGCAGGGGACGTCGATGCGGATGGAGGTGGCGATGCTCGGTGGCCGCGCTAGACCGTGCGGCGGCGGCGCCGGTCGGCGCGAGGGCCGTTTGCTCGTCAATGAGATTGGCATAGCGAAGCATGGCCCGAGGGCTGTCCACACCAATGGCGCCGACGAGTCGGTCACCGTCGAGGCAGACCGCGACCAATCGACGCTCTTGTAGCGAACCTTCAGATAGAGCGACCCGGTTGGCCAGCGCTGGCATGCCGACCGCTTGTATGCGACGTCGGTATTGCTCGGACCAAAAGCGCGGCAACGGCGCGAACGGAACGGCCTGGTCTCGCCCCGCAAGCAGGCTTTCGGCTGCGGCCTGCCCGTGTTCAACCGCGTTTATCCAGTGCTCTACTCGGCGCGCCGGGCCGCCGAAGCGACGGTTGGGCCAGCGGGCCACGTCGCCGGCTGCGACGACATCGTCGAGACCCGTTACGTGGGATGTTTCCTCGCACAGCACGCCATCGGTGAGATCCAACGCAAGGTCGGCCAGCCAATCCACGCATGGTGCCGTGCCGATCGCCAGCAAAACCGCGTCGGCGGTTACCTCGCTGCCGTCGTCGAGATGTGCCGTGACGTGCCTCGGGCCAGTACGCCACTGGGCAATACCCCGTTCGAGTCGCAAGTCGACGCCGGCTTCGGCGTGCCATCCGGTCACCATGGCACCCAAGGCCGGGCCGACGACACGCCCGAGCAAATACGGCGCACGGTCGACGACGGTCACTTTGATGGCCCGTTTCCGGGCGGTTGCCGCCACCTCGCATCCGATGAAACCGCCACCGACGATCAGCAGACGACGAGCGCGCGAAAGCAGTGTGTCGAGCCGTTGGGCGTCAGGCAAGGTGCGCAGGGTGACGATTCGTTCGTCGGCGAGGGGTGCCCCGGGAAGCTGACGGGCCCGAACGCCGGTGGCGATGACGAGTCCGTCGTAGCCCACTGCCTCACCATTGCTGAGGTACACCGTTCGGCGGTGTGGATCGAGGCGGACAGCACGGGTGCCGTATTTGGTGTGGAGCGCCAGATCGACGGCGCTGGTGAAACTCAACTGGTTCGGCTGCAGTTTGTGTTCCAGTAGCTGCTTCGACAGCGGCGGTCGGTTGTAGGCCGGACCGGGTTCGTCACCGATCATGGTGATCGTGCCGGTGAATGAGAGTTCGCGCAAGCGTTCGGCGGCCCGAAACGCCGCCAATCCACCACCGACGATCACGATTCGTTCGCGCATCATCCTTGGTCGCCCCCTGTTGTCGTAACGGCGATGGCTTGCATGGGGCATACCCGAGCGGCCTGCCAGACCGCTTTAAGTTCGGACGGATCTGGCGAGGAGTTGTAGCTCAACCGACCGTCATTGGCGAGCAGGAAGACCCTGGGTGCCTCATGTTGGCAGATGGCATAACGGTGGCAGTGGTTGTTATCCACGCTTATCGTGATCCGCATGATCGGCGGCGGCTCGGTTGCGGTCCACCGTTCCATCTCGGGCAGCGGGGCAGGTGGCAGGTAGTTCGTCATCTCGTTCCATTCTCTATTCGTGTGGCCCTTAGGCCTCGGACGGGGCGACGCGGGTGCGGATCAACGACGTCGCAGGCATCGCTCGTAGGACGAACAGCGCTACGAGTGCGAGAATGGACGCCACAAGCGCCACCTCGCTGAGGAGCATGCGAACGTCACTCCCGCTGATGATCGTGTGTGCGATAGCCAGCACATAGGTTGGATAGGCCAACCAGTGGATGAGGTGCCAGGTGCGATACCCGAGCCGCTGCTGAAACCAGACCGAGATCGCTATGGCGATGGCGAGTTCCGTCGAAATGACGCCCAAACTTACGCCTGCGGAGCCACCAGGCGTGAACGGTATGAGCGCGTGCACGATGTTCAGCCCGTTCTTTGGGCTGAACAGGTTGGCCGCGATGTGGATCGTTATGAACGACAAGGTCATGATCGACATGGTCATGTGGCCGCCGTAGAGAGTCTGGCGGCGGATGCCCCGGCGGGCGAGATGGGTGGTGGTCAGCATCCCCCACGCCACCGTGGCGACCATGAGCGCATAGGCCAGGAACCCGGCGAGGGCCGCAGTTCGATGGAGGGCGACGAGGGCCGGGTCAGATGTCATGCCCCCAAAGTACTGATCATTTCGTAATGAAACTGTAAAGAACGGGCCACCATTTCTCCAATGGAGCGAGCTTCCGACCGAGGATCCACGCGAATTGCCCATCGTGGGTGACGTGGTGACCACTCTTTGTTCACCCGAAGATGACCGTTTTCTCAGGCCTAAAATGGTGCTAGACCGTGGTCATGTGTCGATCCATTGCGTGTATCGTCCCGCCCCAACTCCTCCAGAAGCTGGCCGCCGACGCGGCCGAGGCCGAAAAGATGCTGCTGTTGGCCACCCTGCGCGCCGACCGCGCGCTTCGCATCGAACGCACCCTGAACCGCGCCGAGGTGACTCGCGGTGCATCGGCGGCGATTCCAGGTACCGGTGCCGGAAAACCCAAACGCAGCATTTACGACCAGGGCAATGCCCAATCCGATGCCCCCGGCAAACTAGTGCGCGCCGAAGGCGCCCGAGCCACGAAGGACCCCGCCGTCAACGAGGCCTACGACGGATTAGGTGCCACTTACAACTTCTTCTGGAAGGTCTTCGGTTGGGATTCCATCGATGGCGCCGGGATGCCAATGAATGGCCTCGTGCACTACGGGGTCAAGTACGACAACGCGTTCTGGAACAGCCGATCGATGGTGTTCGGTGACGGCGACGACAAGCTTTTCACCCGGTTCACCAAATCGATCGATGTCATCGCCCATGAGCTGACCCACGGGGTCACCGAGCACACGGCCGGGTTGAACTACAGCCGACAGTCGGGCGCACTGAACGAGTCGATGTCGGATGTCTTTGGTTCCATGGTGAAACAGCACGCCAAGAAGCAGACCGCGCAAGACGCAGATTGGTTGATCGGCAATGATGTCGTCGGCCCCGAACTCGCTCCAGCGCTGCGAAACATGCGCTACCCGGGCACGGCGAACAAGTACGACGATCAACCCGCCGACATGGGCGGTTTCGTTCGCACTGCAGCCGACAACGGTGGCGTCCATACAAATTCGGGTATTCCGAACCGAGCCTTCACGCTGGCTGCGTTGGCCATCGGCGGTACATCGTGGGATGGTGCGGGCAAGGTGTGGTGGGCTGCGTTGCGAGACGCGGCGATGAAGCCCAATACCCAGTTCAAAGCCTTCGCCACCATTACCGTCAAACAGGCCAGCCTCATTTTCGGTCCGACGAGCACGCAGGCTCAAGCGGTATCAGATGCGTGGAAGACGGTGAAGGTGCTCTGATGGCCGACGAACGCCAGGTGCGGCTTGTGCGCAGCGGAGGATTTGCGGGCCTGAAGATGTCGGCCTCGACCGCCGTTGATGAGCTGCCGTCGGCCGCGAAGGCAGCCATCGCCGAGGCCCCTCCAGCCACGCGGGCCAAGGCCGCGGAGTCGACGCCTAAGACACGAGGCGGCGGTTCGCCAGGCGCCGACCGCTTCCAGTACGAACTCACCATCCCTACCGGCCCTCGCCGTACTCGCACCTACCGGTTCGCCGAAGGTGCGACGCCCGACGGCCTCGAGTCGATCCTCGGCGCGCTCACCGAACAACTTCGCCCCGGCACAGCCTAGCCAGCGGCGCGCGGCGCAATCAGCCGGGCGCTTCTTCGCCCCGGCGCGGTCGTCGGTGGCGGCGCGGTGGCGAGCGTCGCCCCGGCGCGGTCGTCGGTGGCCTCGCCGTGATCGCCCCGGCGCGGTCGTCGGTGGCGGTGCGGTGGCGAGCGTCGCCCCGATGTCGCCTGTTGCGTTGACGACCGAGGAAGCCTCGGCGAAAGCGTGGAAAATTTGGAAGGCTGTGCCGATGACGGAACGGCATTGCATCGTTGGCGCTGGACCGGGCGGCCTTGCGGCGGCCCGGGCCCTCAAGAACCTCGGACTGGCCATCGATGTGTTCGAGCGGCATTCGGCGGTCGGCGGTATCTGGGATCGCACGAACCCCGGCACGCCGATGTACGAATCCGCCCACTTCATCTCGTCTCGGGACCTCTCGGCCTATCACGGCTACAAGATGCCCGCCGACTATCCCGACTACCCCAATCACCGTCAGATCCTCGAATACCTCCAAGCGTTCGCTTCGGCCTATCGGCTGAACGACGACATCCATCTGGGGGTCAGTGTCGAGCGGGCCGACTGGGACGGATCGCACTGGCAGGTTCGCACTTCCGATGGGACGACGAGGCCGTATCTCACGCTGACCTGCGCCAACGGCACGCAGTGGTTCCCCTCGACCCCCACGTTCGCAGGTGCGGAAACCTTTACCGGTGAGATCATCCATTCGAACGCCTATAGCGAAGGCAAACAGATGATCGGCAAACGCGTGCTGATCGTCGGGGCGGGCAACTCGGGCGTCGATATTGCCTGTGATGCGGCGCGTTTCGCCACCACGGCCGCGATCAGCGTTCGCCGCGGGTATCACTTGGTGCCCAAGCACATCTTTGGGATGCCCGCAGACGCCTTTGCCGAATCTGGCCCGCACCTGCCGATGCGGGTGGCTCAGCGGATCTTCCCGCCCCTGCTACGCGTTATTATGGGGGATCCCAGCAAGCACGGTTGGCCCAAGCCCGACCACAAACTGTTCGAGACGCACCCCATCCTAAATGACCAGGTGCTGCACCACCTCCGCCATGGCGACCTGACCGTGCGAAAGGATGTGCGCAGCCTCGAAGGCGGTGATGTTGTTTTCGCCGACGGGCACCGTGAGCCGTTCGACCTGATCATCACTGCGACCGGCTATCAAACCAAGGTGCCGTATCTCGACGACACCATGTTCCGATGGAAGGGCCACCGCCCCAATCTGCACATGCGTTTGTTCAGCCAAGATACGCCTGGGCTGGCCGCTATCGGGTTCACCGAAGGTGACGGAGGAGCCTATGAGCTCTTCGACAATATGTCGGATCTGATCGCCCGCAACGCATGGGCCGCCGAGCATGACCGGGGTCAGTTCCAGCGGCTGCACAAGCGGTTCGCCGGGCCCGATCCAGACGTATCTGGCGGTGTGAAGCACCAGGCCACCGACCGACACGCCGCGTATGTCAACTTGCAGGCCTACGGTAAAGCAGCGGCGGCATTGCGCAAGGATTTCGGTTGGCCCGGCGTCGATCAGACGACGTTCGAGCACTTGCGCGCTGCCCCCGCTATCTGACGGTGCGGATAGCGATTGGCCGCTCAGCCGCAGACGGTACCCACAGGCGGGAAGACCTTGTTGATTAGTACGTTATCGACGGCCGCTCCGGCGCAATCGTTGGCGTTATAGCCGGTGTGCTGGTTGGCCTTGACCGTGAGCAGTATCCCGCCTTCGAGTGCCGTGGCCATCTTGACTGTGTCGGCATACGGCGTGGCCGGGTCACCGGTCGTGCCAACCACCAGCACATTTCCAGCGCCCGCAGCCGTCAACTTCGCCGGTGGCGGTGACGTCGGCAGGTTCGCACAGACGATCGACGGTGAGCTGAGGAATCGCCCGAGTCGTGGTGCCGCCGCTGTCGCCCTATCGATCAACGCCTGAGCGTCGACCGCGTTGGTGGGGCCGGGTTTATCCAAGCATGTGATCACCTGGAACGCATCGAAGAGGTGTTTGTCGGCCAGCGAATTACGTCGGGTGTAGCTGTCGTACAGGCCGAGCAATTGACTGCCGTCGCCTCGTTCCGCTGCCGCCAGAGCGTCGGACAAAAGCGGCCATCGGCCTTCGGCGTACAGCACCTCGGCTACCGCGTTGATAGTCACGCCCTGGTTCACCTTGGTGCGATTCGATCGAACCGTGAGGGGTTTAGCATCGATTTTGGCCATCAACTCGTCGAACGCCGTACCAGGGTCGCCTCCGTGGCGGAAGGGACAGCCACCGTCCGCCGAGCACCACGCGAGATAGCTCTCGAACGCACGGTCGAATCCGATCAACTGCTGCAGGCTGGCTTCGGTTCCGGTGGCGTTCGGATCCTCGGCGCCGTCGATCACCATGGTGCGGACCCGGGTGGGGAACAGGGTTGCATAGGTGGCACCGAGCCGACTGCCGTAACTGAAACCAAAGTAGCTGATCTGCTCGACGCCAAGGGCCTGACGGATCTGGTCGATGTCACGTGCCGAGTCCTCGGTGCCGACAAAGGCAAGCACCCGCCCGCTGCGCGACTTGCAGCCTTCGGCGAAGAGGGCATCGGCATCAACGATGGCCTGGCGCTCGGCTGCATCATCAGGGGTTGGATCGAGGGCTAGGAACTGATCCACGTCGTCAAGGCAGACGATGCCGTTGCTTCCGCCGGTTCCGCGCGGATCCCAGGCGGTGATGTCGAAACGGTCGAGCAATGCCGAGTCGAAATAGCCCTCGGCGCTATCGACCATCACCGTGCCGCCGACGCCCGGCCCGCCTGGGTTCACCAGCAGCGGGCCGAGGCTCGCGCCGGTCGCCAATCGCCGTTTCATTTTGAGGGTGACGGTCTGACCGTCGATGGGACGGCGATAGTCGAGCGGCACCACCAGCGTGGCGCACTCGGTGCGGGTACCGGCGCACTTCTTCCACACCATTGGTGCCGGCGCAGGAGGCGTCGGCAGCTGCGACGCCGCGGTGATTTCCAGCGGGACAGTCGCGGCTGGCAGGGTGGTCGGCACGGGCGCGGCCGCAGCCTGCGTCGTCGCAGCCTGCGTGGTCGAGGTGGAGGTGGACGGCCTGGGTACGGTCTGGGTGCTCCCGCCGACCGTCGTCGATGATGCCTCTACCCCGGCGGCCAGAGCGCTGGTGGGCGCGGCATTGCCGGGAGTGCTGGACGATACGGGTGCTACTACAGCGACATCGGAAGCCGTGGGATGCGAACAGCCTGCGGCAACAAGGATGAGGGCGACAACTGTAGGACGTAACCGCATAGAGGCCTCATGCTATTGCCGCGATCGCTGGCCTGGCATTCTGCACAAGTGCTCGTGCACCGCAAAGGCGAGTGATCCATCCGACGATTGGGGAGGCGGTCCTTTAACCTAATCGCTGTGATGTGGCATATGAATGACGCTGCGGCGGTCAAGGGCAAGAAGCTCGACAAGGGTCTGCTTCGTCGGGCAGCCGGGTTCGCCCGTCCGTTCAAGACGATGATCTTTTGGTTTCTGGCCACCATGATCGCCGGATCGATGCTGGGCATCGTGCCGTCGTTGTTGTTCAAGAAGATCATCGACGACGCCATCGTGCACAGCAACCGCCACATGGTGAACTGGATCGCCCTCCTCATGCTGCTGGCTGCGTTGATCAGCGGCGGACTGACCTTGGTGT
>JAYTVF010000432.1:0-11573 GCA_043744155.1 Acidimicrobiia bacterium
GCCGGTCGGATGAGCGAGCACCATCTCGGCCCGATCCGCTGCCGGGAACCGCCAGTAGCCGGTTTCGACATGCAGACCCCGACCATCATCGGCTGCCGCCGTGTGCTGACCGTAGGTGAAGAAGGGCTTGCCGACGTGCCTGAACTCGATCGTCTCCGTGTATGCGAACGAAGAAATCGTCGGATACTCACCCGCTCCCTCCCCCGACCAGGTGCCGAGCAGAAAGGCGAAGGGCACGGTAGCGGCATGTAATTCCGGGGCGGACATAGAACCAATGGTGCCAGGTCCGGCCCCGCCGTCCAGAAATTTCCGACCCTCGCCCGGCCGTCCAATGCTCACAACCTCGGCACCGAATGCACACAACCCACCGCCAGATCAGCCGGATCGGTCGGTTCAGCCGGGTTTCTGGATGGGTTGTGTGCATTTGCCCGGCGACATGCGGGCGGCGGGCGGCGGGCGGCGGGCGGCGGGCAGCGGGCAGCGGGCAGCGGGCAGCGGGCGGTTAGTTGAGGCCGACGGACCGTACGACGCCGACGGGTTGGCCGTGGCCGACTACGAGTTCTGCACACCGCTCGCTGGCTCGGCCGACGTCGACGCCGAGGGCCTGTAGCGCCGCCAGCGCGATGGTAGGGCGGGACCGCCAGGCTCCATCCTCGACCTTCAGCGCTACGGCCCGGCCATCGTCGGTCGCCGCGGCATACACACCCTCGGCCCCGTCCTTGGCCACGAGTCCGGGAATCTCCTCCAGCATCATCGTGATGTCTCGAGCACCGCCACCCAACAGGTACGGATGCTGACGAATTGCCGCCGCCACCCGCCCCTCGGCCGACTCGGGCGCGGCCAGAGCGATCCGCCGGAAGGCCGTGGCGAGGCCGATGAGCGAGATGGCGTGCACCGGAGCACCGCACCCATCCACGCCGACATGGGCCACACGTGCTCCCGTCAGCCGCGAAATGGTCACGCCGATGTGCACTTGCAGCGGGTGCGTTGGGTCGAGATAGCCCTCCAACGGCCACCCAGCCACGACGCAGGTGGCCAGCATCGAGGCGTGCTTGCCCGAACAATTCTGTTGCAGCGGCGTCTGCGCGACGCCAGCCCGGATGGCCTCAATGCGGGCACTCTCACCGAGCGGCCAGTCAGGCGTGTTGCCCAGATCATCCTCGGTCAGGTCGAAACGGTCGAGAATCGCCCGTACCCCAACCACATGCGATCGCTCCCCCGAGTGCGAGGAACACGTCAGCACCAGCAATTCTGGCGGCAGATCAAGGCCGGCTTCCAGCATCGCTACCGCCTGCATCGGTTTGTTGGATGATCGCCCGAAGACGGCGCGAGCCGGCGACCCCAACGACAAAACCACTGCGCCATCCGCGTCGAGACCAGCAAGGGAACCGTGGTGATGGCTCTCCACGAACCCCGAGCGCGTTACTTCAGCCAAAACGGTCATTCCTTGTGTCTACCACCACGCATCATTCGCAACGTCCCCGTCGCCGACCGCGGGGTATCGTCTGCGCCATGACCTTGCCGACGATGCCGCGCCCCAGCGCGCGCCGCACCCGGCCGCCGTTGCGCACCCAGGCAGCCGTCGCCGTGGGCAAGCTGGCCAGCCGGACTAGCCGGGCTCTCGGCCGGGGCCAGGGCGCGGTGATCGGCGGCAACATCACCCTGAAGCTCGATCCGGGTGCCCTCACTCATCTGGTCGGCGGGCGACCCGTCACCGTCGTCACTGGCACCAACGGCAAATCGACGACCACCCGGCTCATCCGAGACGCCGTTGGTTCTGCGAGACCGACTGCCAGCAACCGTGGTGCCAACATGCCTCCTGGGCTGATCGAAGCAGCTGCCGATCGATGCGCTGACGAACTCATCTTCGAGGTCGATGAGCTCTACGTGCCCAGAGTGGTTGAGGCGACCAAGGCGTCGACGCTGGTGCTGCTCAATTTGAGTAGAGATCAGCTCGACCGCATTACCGAGATCCGCCGCGTCGCCGAACTGTGGCGCAACCTGCTCGCCCGCGTCGATTGGCCGATGATCGTCATCGCCAACGCCGATGACCCGCTTCTTGTGTGGGCCGTAGGCGATTACGCCCCCGTGGTGTGGGTCGCGGCCGGATATCGCTGGAAGGAGGATGCAGCCCTGTGCCCGCAGTGCTCACGAGTACGCGCCATTTCCATCGATGGCACCTGGGTCTGTGAATGCGGATTGAACCGGCCGCAACCGGCCTGGCGTCTGAGCACGCATGGCGGCATCGGGCCGACGGGGCCACTGGAGTTCACACTGCGTCTTCCGGGGGAATTCAACCGATCAAACGCGCTGGTTGCCTTGGCGGTGGCCGACGCCAGAGGAATCCGGCCCGAGACCGCCGTAAGCGCCATCGAACGGGTGGCCGACGTATCGGGCCGATACGTCACCGCCCAGGTTGGCGGCCACTCGGTGCGCTTGTTCCTGGCCAAGAATCCGGCCTCGTGGACCGAGATGCTGCACCTCATCGCCAACAGCGACGCGTCAGTCGTGCTCGTGGTGAACGCCCGAACAGCGGACGGTCAAGACACCAGCTGGCTGTGGGATGTGCCCTTCGAGCAAGCCGCCGGCCGCGCCGTGGTGGCCGCCGGAGACCGCCGACTCGACCTGGCCTTCCGCCTGAAGTTGGCCGGCGTTGAGCACACCGTGGCCGCGTCGGCTATCGAGGCCATCAAAGATTTACCCCCCGGCCCAGTGGAGCTGTTAGCCACCTACACCGCCTTCCACGATGTGTTGAAGGAGCTTCATGTCCATTGGTGATCGCCTATCCATCGTGTTGATCTACCCCACGGTGCTCGGCCTGTACGGCGATCGGGGCAACGCCATGGTGCTGGCCCATCGTGCCGCTGCCCGTGGAGTCGAGGCCGACGTGCTACTGATCGACCCGGGCACCGCAGTACCGACGAGTGCAGATATCTACCTGCTTGGCGGCGGCGAAGATATGGCGCAAAAGACGGGATGTGAACTGCTGCGAAGCGACGGGGCGCTGGCAACGGCTCACGCCCGCAACGCCGTCATCTTCGCCGTCTGCGCCGGTATGCAGATTTTGGGCGAGTCGTTTCCGGCCGATGGTCGCATCGTCGACGGGCTCGGTCTGCTTGACATCGTCACCGTCCCGGGCTCGCCGAGAGCCGTCGGAGAACTGCTGTGCGACGCGGTCGGAGCGGATCTGCCCACCCTTACCGGGTATGAGAACCACGGCGGGCGCACCCGGTTGGGCCCCGATGCTCGGCCGCTGGGACGAGTCATCCACGGCATCGGCAACGGTGATGGCGATGGATCCGACGGCGCATTGCAGGGCTACATCATCGGCACCTACCTGCATGGACCGGCGCTGGTGCGCAACCCTGCGCTCGCCGATCTGCTGCTCGAGCGCGCCACAGGAAACGGGCTCCCCCCTATGGATGAGCCCCTAATAGATGCCCTACGAGCCGAACGAATCTGCGCCGTGGGCTCATAGCGACTCGATCTGGTCAGATGCCGCCGCTGAAGGTGTCGCATCGGTTCATGTCGCCGGTCTTGAGACCGGTAGAGAACCAGTTGACGCGCTGGGACGACGAACCGTGAGTCCACGATTCCTGGTTGACGCGGCCCTGGAACTTCTTCTGGATGTAGTCGTCGCCGACCTTCTGAGCGGCGTCGATGCCGTCCTTGATATCGGCATCGGTGAGGTTCTTCACGAAACCGTCGCCGACCGCGCTGTGGGCCCAGACACCGGCGTAGCAATCGGCCTGCAGTTCGAGACGCACGCTGGCCGAGAGAGGACCGGTCTTGTTCCCAGCCCTCTCGACCTGCGCCGATGTGCCGAGCAGGTCTTGCACGTGATGTCCGTACTCGTGGGCCAGCACATAGGCCTGGGCGAACGTGCCGCCCGACGCGCCGAACTTTGTCTTGAACTCATCGAAGAAGCCGAGGTCGAGGTACACGTACTGATCAGCGGGGCAGTAGAACGGCCCCATGGCCGACTCGGCCGGGCCACACCCGGTCGAGACCTGGTCACGGAAGAAGCGGGTTTTGGCCGACGCGTACCGCAGGTTCTGCTTGGGAAACTCATTCGTCCAAAACTTCTGCACCGAGTTGATCGAGGCCACCAGCGCGCAGTCCTGCTTGGTATTGGCGTCTGCGCCGGACTTGCACGACTCCGCCAATTTCGAGTTGTCGCCGGCTGGCGCCTGAATTTGGGCACCGCCCTGCGCCGACGGGATGGTCTGCAGACTGCTGGCGCCACCGCCCGCGAACATCTTGAACAACAACACCGCGATCATGATGACGACACCCAGGCCACCACCCACCTTGGGGATGCCGATCCCGCCACCACCGCCGCCACCCATGCCGCCCATTGAGCCGCCGCTATAGCTTCCCCCGCCTCCGGTGCTACGAACGTCATCTACTTGAGACGTGTCAAGCTGGGCGTTGTTGTCGAATTCCATCGGTGAACCTTCCTTCGACAGACGGCAGGGGACCATCTGTGTGCTGAACCTGGGTAACCCTATCGTTCGCGAGACGCAATGCCGTTCACCCATTGGCGTCGAGGCCCTCATCGGAAACGGCCGGTCACGACACAATCCGGTGCAACGCAGCGAACGTGGCAAGCTCTGCGACCATGGGTGTGTTTCTCGCGCTGATTTCGGCGATCGTCTACGGATGCGCTGACTTCGGCGGCGGCCGCGCCACGCGACTGTCGAATGCCACCACGGTCACTATCTCATCGCAGCTGGCCGGATTCGTCGTCGTACTTCTGGCTGCCCCGCTGGCCCCGCACGGGCCGATCACGTCCCGAATGTTCATCGCCGGCGGCCTCGGTGGAGTGGCCGGTGGCGTCGGCATCATGCTGCTCTACCAGGCTTTAGCCACGGGCACGATGAGTATCGTGTCGCCGGTAACGGCGGTCTGCGCAGCGGCCGTTCCGATCACAGCAGGGCTGCTGCTCGGCGAACGGCCTGGCGTAGTGGCCCTCGTCGGTTTGATCTGCGCGTTGGCCGCCATCGGGCTGGTGAGCCTGGTGAGAGGCGAACACGACCCCCATGCAGGCAAGACCGTGATGATGGCCATCGGCGCGGGCATTTCCTTCGGATTGTTCTACCTGGCCCTGTCGCGGTCGGGACCGAACCCGGGCATGTGGCCACTGGTTGGCGCCCGTATTTCCTCCGTGCTCCTCGCCGTGGCTGTCGCGCTTGTTCGGCGCGAACCAATGTTCGTCGAACGCAAGGCCGCTGCGTTGGTCATCGGAGCCGGGGCCCTCGACATGACGGCTAACGTCTTATTCCTCTACGCCAGTCACCTGGGGCTTTTGGCGATTACCGGCACCATCGCCTCGTTGTATCCGACGTCTACCGTTGTCCTGGCCCGCTGGCTCGACCACGAGCGCCTACGCCCGATTCAATGGTTGGGCCTGACATTCGCGGCTATCTCGTTAGTGCTTATTTCGGCGACGTAGTGACGAGCGCGATGACGTCGATTTCAACCTTGGCGCCAGCCGGCAGACGGGAGACCTCAACGGTGGAGCGTACCGGGGCGGGGGTGGGCATGTACTCGGCGTAAACTGCGTTCATCTCGGCAAAATCGGTGAGGTCTGTGAGAAAAACGCTGACCTTCACCGCGTGTTCGAATCCGCTGTCGGCCGACGCCAGCACCGCCGAGAGATTGTCCAAGCTGCGACGAGTCTGCTCGGCGATGCCACCTTCGATGAGCAAGCCAGTGGCCGGGTCGACCGGGATCTGCCCGGCGCAAAAGACGAACCCGCCGGCGACGACGGCCTGGCTATAGGGCCCGAGTGCCTTCGGAGCATGATCGGTATGGGTGGCGCGGCGGGTCATCCAATCGTTCTAGCACTTCGGATCCGACACTGCCTCACGTCGATGTGGCGCCTTGCGCCGGTGGCGCTCGACCACAGCTCCCATGCGACCGGCATGACAGGCTGCCAAGGATGTCCCGACGCGACCTGGCCTTCTTGATCATCCTCTCGGCCGTGTGGGGCGCGTCGTTTCTCTTCTACCGCATCGCGGCACCCTTGGTCGGCCCGATTGTGCTGGCCGAGGGACGCACATTGATCGCCTCGGTTGCGCTCATTCCCCTGTTGCGTCGCAGTCACTGGGCGGCCATCGCCCGACTGTGGAGACCATTGCTGCTACTCGGCTTGGTCAACGGTGCGCTCCCCTATTCGCTGATCGCGTACGCGCAGATCACCCTGTCGGCCCCGGTCGCCTCGATTCTCAATGCCTCTACGGCGATCTTCACAGGCATCATTGCCTTCTTCGTATTGCACGAATCGCTGCCACCAAAGCGAGTGGCGGGTCTCGCTATCGGCATCATCGGCGTGGCTGTAGTCGTCGGCCTGTCGGGGTACTCACCCACCCATCGATTCTGGCTAGCGGTCGGCGCAATGACCGTCGCGTCGCTCTCCTACGCCGTCGCGGGAGTGTTCTCTGGACGGCTCAAGGGGGAGGAACCTCTCGCGCTGGCCGGTGGACAACTGCTCTTTGGCAGCGCGCTGCTCGGTCCGATCGTTGTTCCTCGTCTCAGCGATGCGCACTTCACCACCGCGACCGTGTGGTCGATGGTCGCGCTCGGTCTGCTCAGCACGGCGTTCGCCTACGTGCTCTACTTCCGCCTCATCGCCTCAGCCGGTCCGACCAACACGCTATCGCTGACCCTCATCGTGCCGGTGTTCGGCACATTTTGGTCATGGCTGTTCCGAGGCGAATCCATCACGGTCGGCGCAGGGCTGGGAGCATTGATCATCGCGGTCGGCGTTATTCTGGTGACCGGCATACGGCTGCCGTCAAGGCTTATCCCCACCAGAACGCCGCGCTGATGACGGCGTAGAGCGCCAGCAGCGCCGCACCCTCCAACCAGGTGCTTTCGCCGTCGAACACCACCACCATGGCCACAATCGCCGTCAGCAACATCGCAGCGAGCAGCAGTGGAGAGAACACGAGCGTCAGCGCCGCGGGGGCGACAATGTGGCTCAGTAACACCAACATCGGGGCCAGTACCAAGGCCACCTGCAGCGGTGATTGCAGGATGACGCTCACCGCGTAGTCAGCCTGCCCCTTGGCCGCGAGTTGGATACCGACCACGTTCTCGATGGCGTTTCCGGCGATGGCTACGATCACTAATCCGGCGAACGCTTCGGAGATGTGCAAGGCCTTGATGGCTGGTTCGAGCGCATGGACGAACCATTCCGAGACGAACGCCGCGCCGACGCCGGAGAGGGCCAGCATCATGATGGCGAACCCGAGCGGCCACAGATTGGCATGCTCGGTCTCGGCGGCAGCGTGATGAGCTTGCTTGCCCGCACCGGCGGTGCCCGGTTGCTTTTGCAAGGCTGCAGGCAACGACAGGGCGAACACGATAAGGAGCGCCACCGACACGAAGATCGACAGACCGGCCTCGTGGCCGGCGGCGGGCGTATGGAGCGCCGCCGTCAACGATGGGATCGACAACGCGCCAACCGCTAACAGGAGGAGCAGCGAGATCATGCGACCCTGTTCCGCGCCGAACTTCTGTGGGCCATGTTTCACGCCCCCCACCACGAAAGCCAGGCCCAGGATGAGCAAGACGTTGCCCAGAATCGAGCCGACGATCGCGCCCTTGACCACCTCGGTCAGACCGGCTCGAAGGGCAAAGATCGACACGAACAACTCGGGCAAGTTGCCCAGACCGCTCTGCACAACGCCGGTAGCACCCGGCCCCAGGCGATCACCGAGCGCCTCGACGCTGCGCCCGACGAGCATCGCCAACAGGGCGAGGGCAACTGCTGCCACCGCGAACGGCACGATGTCGCCGGCATCCACGAAACGCAAGACCCCCGCCCCGATAACAGCAGCGGCGCAGAGCGCGAACAGGCGAAGGTCAGGCTTGGCGAGCTTCATGGGTCAGGATTCTCTCGCATTTCTCAACCCGCGATGACCATCGTCCTCGCGAGATCGCCGGCGCCTGCCAGGCTGGCAGGCGGCCAGGCTTGCAGGCGGCCAGGCTTGCAGGCGCCAGGCTTGCAGGCGGCAGGCTTGCAGGCGCCAGGCTGGCAAGCGGCCGGGTTTCTCATGCGGCGAGGTTGGCTGGCACCCCGAGCGCCCCGGTGAACCGCGGCTGCAGAAGTCGCACACCGACGACGACCGCCGCGAAGACAACGCCAGCCAGAGTCGTGACTTGGCCGAGCCCGTACCTATCACCGAGAGCGCCCTGAGCCAGTGCCCCGATCGGGTACACAATGCCCAGGATCGTGGTGTTCACCGAAACGACTCGCCCACGCAGCGACGCTGGGGCCCGTGTCTGGGATGGCGTCGAGAACGTGATCAACGCCATCATGTAGAGGCCGCCGAGGATTGCCAACGCTGCACCGGTTGGCACGACACCAAATCGCGAGCCGTATCCGTAGGCCACCAGCGCCAGCGGCATACCGATCATGACCGTCTGCAACATCCACCGGTTGCCGTGCCGCTTGGTAAGTGGCGCGACCGTCAGCGCTCCGACAACGGCGCCGACGCCCTGGCACGTGACCAGAGCCGACACCGTCCCCTTTCCGCCACCTAGCACCTTGTGGGCCATGGCTGGAACGAGGGCGATAAACGGTGCCGCCAGAAAGGTGTTCAGCAGCATGGCCCTGGTCGACACCCACAACCCCGGTTCTCTGCGAACGAACGAGAAACCTCTCGACATGGCCAGCCAGATGCCGCTGTCGGCCGCGCCTCTCACTGCTGGCGGAATGGTGATCAACAGCAACGTGACGACAACGGCGAAGAAGCTGATCGTGTTGATCAGTAGAGCCCAGCCGATGCTGCCAACGGCAATGACGAGTCCGGCCAACGCCGGACCGATGACCCGCCCGAGATTCCACTGTGCTGAACCCAGACCGATAGCGGCAGTCACCTCTTCGGGAGGTACCAGATCACGAACGATGGATTGATACGCAGGAAACGCCAGCGCCGAGGCGGCACCGCTGACAAAGACCACAAGCGCGATGATCCCAGGTCGAAGATTGCTCTGGAACGCCAAGATACAAAGCAGGCCGGCGCCGATCGCCTGCAGCAGCGTGGCTATCAGGAGCACCGGCTTGCGAGCGAACCGGTCAGCAACCACCCCGCCGATCGGCGACAGCAGCCCACTTGGCACGAACCCGGCAGCGGCGATGATGCCCGACCAGAACGCCTTGCCCGTCGTCTCGGCGACGAACGCTCCGAGCGCGATCGTCTCCATCCAGGTGCCGATGTTCGAGATGAAGTTACCCGTCCAGTACAGCAGATAGTCACGATGTCGAAAGGGACTTAACGTACTGACGGGCATGGCGCTGAGCACCGTAATCGCTGCGGCCATCCGGGGGCTGATCGGATGTCTTTCGTGCACTTCTCCTCCACACGAGCATCTCTACGTTACCGGCCGAGGGGTTGCGAGGCCATGACCGCTAACGTCGGGGGATGGCAACATTGACCTTTGGCACCTTCATTCCGCAGGGTTGGAAGAGCGAGTACCGAGACATTCCCGACGCTTCCCAGCAGTGGCAGATCACTGTCGACATGGCGGTGTTGGCCGAAGAACTCGGATTTGACTCGGTGTGGGTCTACGACCATTTCCACAACGTGCCTCGGGCCATCCATTCCAGCGTGTTCGAGTGCTGGACAGTGATGGCCGCCATCAGCCAACGTACATCGCGTATCCGTCTCGGCCAGATGGTGTCATGCAACGCCTACCGGCATCCGTCGGTGGTCGCCAAAATCACTTCCACCATCGACGTCATCAGCGGCGGCAGGCTCGATCTCGGCATCGGCGCCGGGTGGTACGAACACGAATACAAGGGCTACGGATTCGACTTCGGCGCGCCAAAAGAGCGCATCGGCATGCTGCGCGAAGGGGTCGAGATCATTCGCTCGATGTGGACTCAGCCCGACACCACCTATGACGGGAAGTACTACCAACTCAAGGGCGCACAGTGTGATCCCAAGCCGCTGCAGCAGCCCAGCCCGCCGATTTGGATTGGTGGCGGTGGTGAGCAACTGACGCTGCGAGTGGTGGCCCGACTCGGCGATTGGGCCAACTTCGGCGGTGGAGCAACGCCCGAGACCTTCGCCCGAAAGAGCGAACTTCTCGCCGAGCATTGCAAAGTGGTTGGTCGCGATTTCGACCAGATCAAGCGATCGGTGGCCGGTGATATCTGCATACGCGACACCGAAGCTGAGCTGCGCGCCGTGCACACCAAGGCATTGATCACGACCCCGTACGAAGACTGGGCGGCCAACCATTTCGTCGGTTCCGCCGATCACGTGGCCAGTCGTATGCAGGAATACCTCGACCTCGGGTGCGTCGGGTTCGTGCCGTGGTGCACCGATTTCCCCGATACCGAGACACTGCACCAGTACGCGAAAATCATGCAGCACTTCCGGTGACGGGCGACGGCCAACGCACCGTGGCGGCGATCAGTCGCAGCCATCTCGAGCTGTGCGGCGCCACCCGAGGCGCCGTCGGTGTCGTGGCAGCAAATGGTTCGCAGCTGTACGCCTTTGGCCTCGACGCTGAGCCCACGACCGTATTTCGTATTGCCTCAATGACCAAGAGCTTCACCGCGGCGGTGGTGCTCTCGTTGCGGGACGAGGGAGTCTTTCATCTCGACGAACCGGTCAGCGTGTTCGCTCCAGAGTTCGGCTCCGTCGTCGGACCAGGCACCGACCCGGCACCAATCACACTGCGGCATCTGCTCACCATGAGCTCGGGATTGGCGACCGATGACCCCTGGGCCGACCGACATCTTGATGCCACCGACGACGACCTCGATCATTGGGTGACGGGCGGCCTGCGTTTTGCCCATCCGACCGGGACCGCATTCGAGTATTCCAACCTCGGGTATGCGCTCATCGGACGAGTGGTCCACCGAGTCACGGGGCAACGGGTGCAAGATCTGGTGCGAGAACGATTCCTCCAACCGCTCGGTATGACCCACACTGCGTGGACGATTGCCGACCTGCCACAAGACGCCGACGTGGCTCAGGGAATGCACCCCGGCGACGACGGACAGACAACGGAGCAGCCGCTTGGTGATGGCGTCGTGGCTCCAATGGGCGGTCTCTGGTCCTGCGTCGGGGATATGGGCCAGTGGATCAACTTCTTGTCGAGCGCGTTCACCGACACACCCGTGCCCGGCCGGCTCGCCGCCCGCTCGCGACGTGAGATGCAGCAACTTCATCGAGGCTCGTCGCCCCGAACCGATCGTGCAGCCGACGGCGCCGTGCGAACGGAATCGGGCGGCTACGCAATGGGCCTCACCACGTCTTGCGATGAGCAGAGTGGTTGGGCTGTGTCGCATTCCGGCGGGCTGCCGGGCTTCGGCTCGAACATGCGCTGGATACCGGGCGGGGTCGGAGTTGTCGCTCTGGCCAACGTCACCTACGCACCGATGCGTCATACGACCGCAGCCATCATGACGGCGTTGACCCACGGAGAGTTCGTCACGTGCCCAACCGGTGAACCCGACCCCGGCGTCGTCGTTTCAGCCGAGCGGTTCGCCGTGATACTCAGCCGTTGGGACGAGACCGAAGCACCCGACGTGTTCGCCGACAACGTCT
>JAYTVF010000433.1:0-11571 GCA_043744155.1 Acidimicrobiia bacterium
GAGGGGTTGTGTGCTTTTGGCGGGCCGGTTGTGTGCGAACGCCGGTCGGCTCGTCCCACCACATCACCCATCTCACGCGCCTAACTGAACGGCATTGGATCCAGCCGCAATTTAACCGAGCGGTTACGGCCGGTGAGGTTTGGGTGGCCACCGCAGCGCGACGAGTCCTCCGGCAACCATGATCAGCACGCCGAACCACACCAGCCACAGCAGCGGTCGACGGTGGGCTTCGATCTGGATGAAGTCGGCATTGACACCCCGTACCGACACCTGGACATCGTCGTCCCACCCCATGGTTCGGTCGGGGCGGGACAGGCGCAGTGCTTTGGATTCATAGATTCGCAACTGTGGAGCGAGGCGTGTGGTGCCGACCAGTACCGGAACGGTGACGGCCTGGTAATGACTCGACGATCCGACGATCGGCTCCCCGATCCGAAGATCGATGGCACCGAGGTGCACGGTGTCACCCGCTTTTACGGTGACCGAAACCGTCTCGCCGAACGCTCCGGCCGCAGCACCGACAACAAAGAGCGCGAGACCAAAGTGGGCGAGTCGGCCACGCATCGACCGCTTGTGGCGAACAGATTGGATGGCATCGATGGCCATGAGCACCAGAATCATGACAGCGGCCGGAACGGCGAAACGCACGTAGAAGCCCGGTTCGACCGCACGCTTTCGTCCTCCGGACCAACCTCGGATCACGGGCCAGACTGTGCCGACGAGCACGGTGGCGGTCATCGCGAGTATCACAACGGCGTTACCGACCAACAACCGATCATCCCAGTGACGGCCTGGTCGGGGGACGTCGTGCAGGTCCACCACCTCGTGACGGCCTGGTAAGGGGCCGTCGAGCAGATCCACTTCGGTCGAGGCCGGATTTCGAAGCGATGCGACCAAGGCCATCACCCCAATTGTCACCATCACCACGAGCAGCACCGAGAGGAAGCGACCAACTCGATCCGCCTCGGCGAATGCGTGGACGGACACCACCGCGCCCGAGCGTGACAGCAGCGCCCCGAGACTGGACAGCAAGAACGCCACAATTGGCAGCGTGCTCGTGAGTCGAGTTGCCCGGCGGCGCTTACCGGCGTGCAAAAAGGCGGTCAGTGCCAGCCATGGCAACAAGACGCCGTTCTCGACCGGATCCCACGCCCAAAAGCCACCCCACCCGAGTTCATCATCGGCCCACGCCGCGCCAAGCGCCATGGCCACGGTGATGATGCACCAACTCGTGAGGGCCAGCGTTCGGGCTGCTCGACCCCACGCTGCGTCGCACGATCGGTGAAGCAGTGCCGCCACGGTGATGGCGAAAAGCGGCAGGGTGAGGGCGAGGCCGATGTACAGCAGCGGGGGATGAACCAACATGGCCGGATGCTCGAGGATTGGTACGATGCCACCGCCGTCTGTGGCCGGGATGTCGAGGGTGGCGAATGGGTCGCTCGCCCATCGCACCGTGATGGCCAGGCCCAGCACTGCAACCGATGCGACCGTCTGCGCCGTGCCAGATAGACGAGCGTTCGAGGACGACACAGAGGACATGCGCTTCGGTGGCTCGACGACTGGACGGGGGCCCCGCACCCGTCCCTCGGCCGAGCGAGAATCGGCTAGACACGTCGGATCAGGGTGAACTCGGCGCAACGCCCATGCCGTGACTTCGGCCGAGCGAGAATCGGCTGGACACGTCGGATCAGGGTGAACTCGGCGCAACGCCCATACCGTGACCAGCGCGGTGATGGTCGTCCAGAGCAATAGAGAGCCGGCCATTCCGGCCCAGAGGCCAGCCAACCGAAACGGTCCCGACGCGCCGCGGCGAGCAGCGTCGGCCACGTAGGCCAACGAAAAGTCGAGCCGAATGAGTGCTCGCGCGAGCAGTGCCGTAGCCAACGTGGCGCAGGCTGCGCCCGCCGCAAACAATCGCCGACCGGCGCGCGCAAAGCGGCAAGACACCAGTGCCGACATACCAATGGTGGCCACGGTGATGAACAACAAGGCGTCACCGAGGCCGCTCGTCGTCACCACGTCGACGCTAGTTGCTGTACGCCGAGAAAATATCCCCTTGCACGAATTGTCTCCATGGTGCAGAGTCTTCCCGATGAACAAATGGCTCACGATTCAACCAAGTATGCGGGGCGGCTTCCCGCCCAACGCGCTTCGTTGTCTCGCGTCCCGGGGCACGCTAGACGCCCCCAATACCCCTCCGAGGAGTCGCTTGTAACTGGTTGACGGAAACGCCAGCCGCTTTCGAGCGAGCCGCCCCTCGGTATCCCGGGAGGCGGCTCGAAGTTTTTTTCGGGTCGATCCGTCTCCCTGTTCTGCAAACCCTGCAACAAGGAGGTGACCCAAATGACCCTTACTCAGACCACTCCATTCATTTTTGAACTGCCGGTAATCACCGGCGCCCCTTGCTCGGGCATCGTCGATGTCTTCTTCCCCAGTCCGACCCTGAAGGCCGACGAGCGCAATGCGTTAGTCGGTCGGGCCAAGGCGCTGTGCGCATCGTGTGAATTCGTCGACGTATGCCTCGCCGGAGCCATCGAGCGGGAGGAGGTCGAAGGCGTCTGGGGCGGTCATCTCTTCCGGGACGGCCAGATCGTGGCTAGCTACATCGGCCCGGGTCGACCCCGCAAGCTGCAGACCTGCAGCGCCTGACCGAGCCGCAACCTTACAAACGGCGGAACTCACCGTTGCGCCGTTTGTTTGCGTTGGGCTCGGGCGTATCCTGACTTCCATGTCTTGGCTCACGAAATCCTCCACAATTCCATCGGCGCAAGAGGCCCTTCCTGGCCGGACGGCCACGATGGCGGTGCCGGCTCATCACTTTGTCAACGGTCATACGCTCACTGGTCCCTGGCCAGATGGTATCGAGACCGCGGTGTTCGGCCTCGGCTGTTTCTGGGGTGCTGAGCGCAAGTTCTGGGAGGCGCCCGGGGTGTATTCCACCGCAGTCGGCTACGCGGGTGGTCACACCCCGAACCCGACCTACCAGGAGACCTGCACCGGCAAGACCGGTCACAACGAGGTGGTGCTCGTTGCCTACGACCCCGCCGTGGTCAGCTACGAAGCGTTGTGCAAGCTGTTCTGGGAATCGCACAATCCGACCCAGGGCATGCGCCAGGGCAACGACACCGGTACCCAGTACCGCAGCGGGATCTACTACGCCAACGATGAGCAAAACCACGTCGCCGAGGCATCGCGTGAGATGTATCAGGCACAGCTCAGCGCCGCCCGCTTCGGCTCGATCACCACCGAGATCGTACCGCTCGGCGCCTTTTACTACGCCGAGGAATACCACCAACAGTACCTGGCCAAGAATCCGTCGGGCTATTGCGGCATTGGCGGCACCGGTGTTTCGTGCCCCATCGGCCTCGCTACCTGAGGGCGCACCCGCTCTCGCGGGCACGGCGTAGACCGCCGGCCCCTGAGGGCGCACCCGCTCTCGCGGGCACGGCGTAGACCGCCGGCCCTCGCCTCGGAGGTCACGAGCGCGTGAACCATCGGGTCATCCGTGGCCGTCAAGATCAACTGGAAGTCGCGGCCGTGTCATCACCGGACGTTTCGACGCGTCGGTCCGCGAAACCGGGAGCCATCGGCGGACGGGTCAGTCGCGCCAGTTGCGGCCGAGACCGATGGCTTCGGGCAGGTGAAGGTGCACCATCTGGGCATCGACTGCCGCTGGTATCGAGCCTGGCGTGCTCTTGGATATCAGCACCATCACAAGAAAGCTGAGCGGCGCGGTGATGGCGGCGGGTTGAGCGAGCAGCGATCCGAGCCAACCGCCGGGGCGCACGCCGATCATCGTCAAAAGCACGGCACCGGTGGCGACGCCACCACCGGCCAACATCCCCGCTGCCGCCCCGCGGCGTGACAGTTTCTGCCACCAGATACCAAGCACCAACAGCGGGCACAATGACGACGCCGCCACCGCGAAGGCCCAGCCGACCAGCACGTTGAGGTCGATGTCGCGCACCTGCAGACCGAAAAAGATGGCGACGAGGCCAGCGATCACGGCCATACGGCGAAAGTCGCGCACAGTGCCAGTAAGGAGGTCTTGCGACAGTGCGCCTGCCACCGCGATCAGCAGGCCCGACGCCGTCGACAAAAACGCGGCCATGGCCCCGGCGGCGACGATGGCCGCCAGGATGCCACCGCCGAGCCCGCGCACGGCAAGACGGGGGAGCACCAGCACCACGGCGTCAGTGTTGCCGGTCATCAGCAGACGAGGTGCGAAAAGTCGTCCAAGTGCGCCGTGCACGGCCGGAAAGCTATAGAAGACGCCGAGTAGACAGAGCACGAACAGAGTAGTGCGGCGGGCGGTGTGACCGTCGGAGTTGGTGTAGAAACGCACCAAAATGTGGGGTAAACCCATCACACCAAGCAATTGGGCAATCAAGAGCGATGCGTTGGCGTAGAGACGATGACGATCGTTTCCCGACAGATGACTTGGCAGCGACCAACTCTGGTTGGTCAGCGTGTTCGAGCCTTTGATGTGGGGCACCGATGCCCCGGCCGGCATGATCAGGCGAGAACCTTGCGCCACATCGTGGTTTCCGGGGGCCAGGGTCAGCGGTCGATCCAATGCCACGTGATCGACCGTACCGGTGCCCGTTACCGTCACTGACTCGGTAACGGCCACCGTGATCGATCGATCGAAGCGAACGGCCGTGTCGTGCTGAAAAATTGGTGCAACCGGCCGTGTGAGGGATTGCTGCGCGGGCTGATGAATGACGGCGAGAAAGATGAGGGCTGGGATCGAAATGGCCACCAGTTTTACCCAATACTGAAATGCCTGAACGAAGGTGATGCCGCGCATGCCGCCTACCGCCACATTGACTGTCACCACGGCGCCTACCATCACGACACCGACCCAATACGGCGACCCAGTGATGACGGTGAGGGTTAATCCTGCCCCCTTCATCTGGGGAAGGAGGTAGAACCAGCCGATTGCTAAGACGAAAAAAGTGGCGATGCGGCGGTTGGCGCGCGAGTCGAGGCGGCCCTCTGCGAAATCGGGGATGGTGTAGGCCCCGAAACGTCGCAGCGGGGCGGCCACGAACAGCAGCAGGAACAGGTACCCGGCTGCGTAGGCCAACGGCAGCCACAACATGCCCGCGCCGTAGCGCATGATGATGCCCGCTGCGCCCAGGAACGAGGCCGCGGAGATGTATTCGCCACAGATCGCCGAGGCGTTCATCGTGGCGCCAACCTGTCGGGAGGCCACGAAGAAATCCGACGTGGTCCGGGCGACGCGAACGCCGTAGGTGCCGATGGCAAAGGTGGCCACCACGATCATGATGATGCCAGCAAGTTCCATCAGCCGCCCTCGACAACATCCATGAAATCCTGCTCGTTGCGGTCCGCCTGACGACGAAAGAGCCAGCCCAAGCCAACGATGATGGCGTAACTGGGTGGGCCGAGCACGATCCAGGTAAGTGGCACGCTGAGCAGTGACCGACCCTGTAAGCCGTGGGTAGCCGTCAAGGTCAGGCCGATGGCACCAAAGATGATGACAAAAAGCGCCAACACAGCGAAAGCCAAGCCCAATTGTGCTCGGATCAGCGAGCGAACCAAGACCTTGCCAGCAGCGCTGTACTCGGTGAGTTCTCGCACCGCCGGACGCTCTTGGCGTGATCGATGGGCCGCCTCGGCATGCGGATGTCGAACAGCGACACGCTGCTTGGGCATCGGTTAGAAGTCTCGGCCGGGGCGGACGCGATGGCGGGTGAATCGGTCCTTCACATCGCGGGTATGGCGTCGGCTCACCGGCAGCTCACGATCGCCCAGTTTGATGTGGTAGCCGCCGTCGCCGTCGCCGCGCAGTTCGCTGACTCTGGCCAGATCTACCAGATATCGGCGATGGATACGCACGAAGCCAGCGTCGCCCCACTCCTCCTCCAACGCAGACAGCGATGCCCGCAGCAGATACGAACCTGATTCGGTATAGAGACGGACATAGTCACCTGAAGCTTCAACGAAACTGATGGTCGAGCGCTTGACCAGCACGATGCGATTGCCGACCTCGACCGGGATGACCGGGTCATCGGGCGCGACTGGCGCAGCAACGATGGCCGACACCGAGGCCCGTGATCGTGCCGAGTCGATGGTCACCAGTGCATCGTTCAACCGGTCGCGCCTTATTGGTTTGAGCAGATAGTCGACTGCTTTGACTTCGAACGCCTCGACGGCGTGGTCGTCGAAGGCAGTCACGAACACCACCGCTGGCGGGGCAGCAAATCGCTGCATCAACCGGGCCAGGTCCATGCCGTTGAGGCCGGGCATGTGGATATCAAGGAAAATGGCGTCGAAGCTCTCGAGATGCAACAGTCGTAACGCTTCGGTGGCATCGCTGGCTGCCGTCACCGAACCGACCAGGGGGTGCTCTCGGAGTGAAAACGCGAGCTCATCGAGCGCGGGTGGCTCGTCATCAACGGCAAGGACGCGAAGACTCATGATGGTCGTACTCCCGCTCGAAACTTGGGTATGCGGACAGTGATCTTGGTGCCGGCGTCAACTGCGGTTTCGACGACGAGTCCATATTCCTGACCGTAGATAGACCGTAGCCGCTCGTCGACGTTGGCTAAGCCGACACGTTCGTCCACCCCGCTGCGGGCGAACTGCTCGCGCAACCACTTCGGATCCATACCGACGCCATCGTCTTCCACTGAAAGCACACAATGGCTGCCACGATCCTCGGCGACGATGGCGATGTGACCTTGACCGACCTTGCGTTCGATGCCGTGGCGCACCGCGTTCTCAACCAGCGGCTGCAAAACCAGGAACGGGACGGCTACCGGCAGTGTTTCGGGCTCGATGCGTAGGGTCAGTTTCAGGCGGTCGCCGAATCGGGCATGCTCAAGCCTTAGGTAGCGGTCGATGGCCAAAAGCTCGTCGGACAACGTGGTGAACTGGCCGTGGCTGGCGAAGCTGTAACGGGTGAAATCAGCGAAATCCACCAGCAGGTCTCGGGCTCTGGACGGATCGGAGCGAACGAACGAGGCAATAGCGGTCAGCGCGTTGTAAATGAAGTGAGGGGATATCTGGGCCCGCAGGAACCGCAACTCGGCCTCGGCCAATCGGGCCTTCGATTGATGCAGTTCGTTCAATTCCACCTGCACCGACACCCATCGGGCCACAGATTCGGTAGCCCGCAACAGTGCCGGCGACGGTTCACTGGTGAGGGCCACCAGGGTGCCGATGACCACGTCACCCACGCTGACCGGCGCAATCACGGCGCTGGTCAACTCGCAGCCATGGTGGGTGCACGCAATATCTTTTGGTCCGATGAGTCTCGACCGACCAGCGATGAGTACCGACCCGATGGGCTCGCTCAAAAGATCGAGATGGCGGTGGCTGTCACCTTCGGTGGCCAGGCAGATCGACGCGTCGTTGATGGCCAGAGCCGGTACCCCTAAGAGGCCGCGCAGGGCACCGATCCCTTTGGCCGCGGCCGTCGCGGTGAATCCCTGCTGAAAGGCGCGGGCCGCCTGCTCGGCCGTCTCGAGCACAAGGTAAGTGTTGCGTTCGTCCGCGGATCCGAAGGCTCGCCGTGATTGGGTGGCGTAACGGATCACCACGACGATGGCGATCACGACCGCCAACGCGCCAATCGCTCCCAACCAAACCCCCATCCCCGCATCGTAGATGGATTCTTCGGGCGGTCAGCCACGGCCGTGAACCGCATCCGCACCGGTGATACAACCAATTCGGCGTTTCGGGTGGGATGCCGGATCTTGACCCCTAAGGTAAGAAGGCCCACCCCGGGTGCAGAAGGAGAACCGCCAATGAGCGATTTCATGAATAAGGCCACCGAGGTCGCCGCCGACCTCAAGGGCAAGGCCACCGAACTGGCCGACAAGCTGCCCGACTCCGTCAAGGACATGGTCGGCCAGGCGAAGGAGAAGGCCACAGAGTTGATGGACAAGCTGCCCGACTCCGTAAAGGAAAAAGTCGAGATGGTGAAAGACAAGGTCGAGGGACTCATCCCCGGAGACAAGGACGCCGACGGCAAGTAGCCGGTCGCTAGGCAACGTCTCGGACGCGAAACCTGGTTGAGCGACGGTTTCGCGTCCGAGACGCGCTAAACATGGGGGATGGCTGACCACGTCAAGATCTTCCACAACCCGCATTGAAACTCTTCGAGCAATGCCGTGAGCATTGCCAGTGAGCTGGGGCATGAGGCCGAGTTGGTCATCTACCAGAAGGCCCCGCCCACACGGGATGAGTTAGCTTGGATTGTTGACCACCTCGAGGATCCCATCGTCGACCTCGTGCGCAAAGACTCACAGTTCGCCAAACTGGGCCTGAACGCGCAGGATTTCACCACGCCCGACGCCATTATCGACCTGTTGCTGAAGCACAAGATGCTGATGCAACGCCCAGTCGTGGTGAAGGGTGACCGCGCCATCATCGGCCGTCCGAAGGAACGCGTCCGCCAGCTTTTGCTCTGACCCTAGCTGCGGCCCTGCATCGTCGCCGCAGGTCACCGACCGAATCGCCGCGTTGGCGCGGGCGCGCATCGGGGGTTGTCGAAAGCCTGAGGGGTAACACCCTTGTTTCGGCGCATACACTGACCGAAAACAGTTACCAGAACCGAACGGGCGGGGAAGGAACGATCAATGAAAACCATCACCAGAGGGCTGGCCGCGAGCCTGCTCCTCGGGACCGTGACCGTCATCTCTGCCGGAGGTACGGCGCAGGCCATTTCCGCCTCGATCGATCGAGTCGTCGCACCGGGAATCTCCGCGGGCGTGCTCTATGTCGACAACGGCGGATACTGCAAAACGCCGGGTTCTCCGAACGACTCGACCAAGCAGCAACAGGGATACAACTACGACTCGACCGGTCGATTCTCGATTCCGGGCGTGGCCGGTTATACCAACACGCTGTCGTGCCCCGGAGGGGCACCGACATCGTTACGGGCCGAGGTCTACCCGGTGCCCTTTGGCGCGCCGAATTGTGGCGGCTGGGACCCGTTTACCTCCCCAGCGGGTGGTTTACATCTGCAGCAGGCAGCCGGTACCAATATCGGGACCATCACCCTGCCGGCCCAATCGACGGGCGGGATCAAGCTGTTCGGCAAAGTGCTGTCGGCCGCAGGAAACGTCGGTGCGTGTCGCATCAATGTCGACCTCTTCCAGGACGAAGGATTCAGTGTGGGCGGACGGGGCGCGTTCGGCTCCTTTATCGCCAACAAGGGCGATGATCTGACCACCGGCTGGATCTTCGCTGGCAATTATTCGCTGTTCATCACCGACGTGGTGACAGGCACGGTGATCCGGGTGCAGACCTCATTTGACGCGTCGACCCGATTCGACATCGACCTCGACGCCAGCTGCTACGGCTTTGACCTGTGCACCTACGACAAGGGCACCCCGCCGGCCACCGGTGGCGGATTTCATCCGCTTACGCCGGCTCGAATCTTGGATACCCGTGCGGGAGTCGGTATCAACAACGGCCGAATTCGCGCCGGTGACGGCTCGTTACGCACCGAGCCCAACCCGGAAATGCGCATCGACGAGGCAAACAACCATCAGACCAAGGTCACGGGTGTCGGTGGCGTGCCCGAGCATGGCGTGTCGGCGGTGCTCTTGAACGTGACCGCCGATCAACCGAGCGCGGATAGCTGGTTGGCCGTGTATCCAAAGTTGCCTCGACGAAGCATTTTCGAGGATCAAAGCTGGTTCCGCACTGAGCCGGGAACATCGAACCTGAACTTCCGCAAGGGGCAGACATTGCCCAACCTGGTGCTGGCTCGGGTCGGCGCTGGTGGGCGCATCATGCTGGAAAATTACGCGGGTGATCTGAACGCCATCGCCGACGTCGTTGGGTGGTTCGATACTGGCAGTGGAGGCGACGGCTTCACGGGTGTGACGCCGGAGCGCATCCTCGATACCCGACAAGCCGGTGGAGCGGGTGCGTTCGGCCCATCGGAGACTCGGCATCTGTCCGTGACCAACCGGGCCAATGTGCCTTCGGACGCGACCGCGGTGGTGCTGAACGTGACCCAGATCGGCGCCACGGCGTACGGCTACTTGACGGTGTGGCCGACCGGTGTCGCGCAGCCCGATACGTCGAACCTCAACGGCGCACCAGGGCGCACGCGACCGAACCTCGTCGTCTCTAAGATCGGTACTGGCGGGCAGGTCGACATCTTCAACTTCGCTGGCCAAAGTGATGTAGCGGTCGATGTGGTCGGCTACTTCAGCCCCCGTGGCGGCAAGGTGTATCCGCTATCGCCAACGCGAATAATGGATACCCGGAGCGGTTACCGCACCCCCGCCGAGCCGCTCGGTGCCAACGAGGTGCGCGGTCTCGGCGTCGTCGGTGTAGGTGGCGTGCCGGCCAATGCCACCGCCGTCATCGTGAATGTGACCGGAACGCAGTCGACGATTGGTTCGTTCCTTACGGTGTTCCCAGCGGGCCAACCGTTGCCGACGACGTCAAGCCTCAACCTCGAAATGGGCGACCCGGCGCCGAACCTGGTGATGATGAAAGTCGGTCAAGGTGGTCAGATTTCCATCGCCAACGCCCGAGGCAGCGCCCACGTCATCGTCGACGTCATGGGTTACGTGCTCTGAGAGCGCACCACGAGACATCGCCTCGATGCACGGTGGCACGTGACCAGAGCGTGGGGCTGCTGGGGCTGCTGGGGCTGCGGGCGACAAGCGCGTTGGCCCCCGAACGACAACACTGGCCGCACTAGCGCGCTGACAGCCAGATCGGGCGCCCTCACGAGATCGACATCCGCATCACTCAGCCAGGCCTACTACAGACGCGCATCTAGAGATTTGCTACGACGGTGACGAGGCGGTCGAGTTCATCCTCGCTGTTGTAATAATGGGGCGAGGCCCGCACGACCGGGGTAAGGAAGTCGCCGGTGTCAACGCCGGTCCATGGTCCGGCGGGGGTGTTCACATTGATGCCGGCAGCGGCAGCGCGTTGCACGATCTCGGCCGGTTCGTGTCCTTTGACGCGGAATGTGACGATGCCAGAGCGGTCCCCGTCACCGTCCATAACCTGTACCGTGCCGAGCGCCTCGAGCTCGCTGCGCAGCATGGTGGCCAGATGGTCGACCCGCTCGCCGATATTGGACAGGCCGAGCTCGAGCGCTTGATCGATGGCGGCGCCCAGGCCGAGTCGGGCGGCAACACTCGTTTCGAACTCCTCGAAACGAGTGGCGTCGGCGGCAAGATCAAAGCGCTCGTCGTTGGTCCAGCGCGCCCCTCGGCCGTCGAGCCCGGGCGGGGTCATCTGGTCGATCCAGGTGTGGCGCACGTACAAGAACCCTGTCCCGCGCGGACCACGCAGCCATTTCCGGCCATTGGTCGTGAGCACGTCGCAGCCCAGCGCTTCGACATCGACCTCACGTTGCCCGACAGTCTGGGCGGCATCGACGAAGAACGGTATGCCGAGCGCAGCCGTTTGTTGCGCAACGCCCGACAGATCGTGAACTCGCCCGGTGTGGGTGCCGATCAAAGTAAAGGCGACCATCCGGGCATCGGTGGCAACAGAGGTGAGGTCGTCGGCGACCGAGATGCGGATACCGATCAATTGAGCGGCTTGCAGAAGGGCGAA
>JAYTVF010000434.1:0-11568 GCA_043744155.1 Acidimicrobiia bacterium
CCTCGCATCGCCGCGTACTGCGGGTACAACTCTGGCGTGACCCCTGTTTTCCCCAGGATGCCGGCCTCGTCATAGAGGGCGTAGTCGCTCACACCTCGACGGTTGTAGAGCACTCGAACCAGTGGATCGTGCACCAACTGATAGCTATCGCGGTCTCCGGTCACGATGATGACCTCGTCACCGCGGCCTTTGGCCTGCTCGGCCACCGTGGCGATGATGTCGTCGGCCTCCCACCCCATCAGCTCCAACTGCGTGATGCCGAGCGCCGTGACGACCTCGCGAACCAGCCCCATCTGCTGGCGAAGGATGTCGGGAGCGGCCTCGCGCTGCGCCTTATAGGTCGGCTCGGCCACATGCCGAAAGGTCGGTTCGGGTCGATCGAAGGTGACTACCAAACCGTCAGGCTGGTGGTCTTTCACCAGGTTGATCAGCATCGACGTGAACCCGTAGACCGCGTTGGTGACCTGCCCGGAAGCGGTCGCCATATCCGTCGGCAGCGCGAAGAAGGCGCGATAGGTGAGCGAGTTACCGTCGAGAATCATGAGCCGGGACACAGCCCTGAGACTACGGCGTCAGCTCTCCAGAGATAATTCGTTCGGCGATGACCTTCATGCGAGTGCGCTCGCTCATGGCCCGCTTCTGCACGAATGAGAACGCTTCGGCCTCTTTCATGCCGTGATTGTCCATCAGCATGCCTTTGGCACGGTCCAACAGCTTTCGAGTGGCCAGCTGATCTTCCAAGCTGGCCACGTCAGTGGCCAGCGCCTGCATTTCACGGAAACGACCAATCGCCAACTCCATGGCGGGGATCAGGTCGCTCTTTTGGTATGGCTTCACCAGATACGCAAGGGCGCCGGCGTCGCGTGCTCGCTCGACGAACTCCTTCTGACTGAATGCAGTGAGCACCAGCACGCCGCAAATCTTCTCGGCGTTGATGAGGCGCGCCGCTTCGATGCCATCCATGCCGGGCATCTTGACATCGAGGATGGCGAGGTCGGGTTGCGTCGCTCGGGCTAGCTCAACGGCCTGATCACCTCGACCACACTCGCCGACAACGAGATACCCCTCCTCCTCCAGGGTTTCTCGCAGATCCAACCGGATGATGGCTTCGTCTTCCGCAATGACGACACGTATAGGCACAGCACTCATTCTTTCATCCCAACCCTTGTTTCCAGGCCATTTTGACGAAGACCGCTCCGTCACGGACGGCCGCCGGACAACTGATCCAACAGCTGGTCCTGCTGTGCCTCGAGCTTGGCGATGTCGGCAACAATCTCTGACCGCCGCCGAGCGAAGGCATCGGCGTGCCGACCAGATTCCTTTGCCTCCAACGCATCAAACGGTGAGTCGGACATGATCGCTCGAACGCGGTGGTCGTCGGCCTCGTCGGCCAGTTGGAGCCGCTGCTCGCTCAACTCGATCAATTCTTGGCGGAGAGACTTCAGCCGCACACCGTTCGCCTTCAACCGCCGCTCGACCAGAAACCTCACACGGACAAGTGTACGAGCGTTTGAGCGCATGTGTGATGACGTGGTGCCCCAGGTGGGACTCGAACCCACACCGTGCGGGGTTTGAATCCGCTGCCTCTGCCAATTGGGCCACTGGGGCGTGACGGCCTACATACTACCCGCGAGTAGCTCGTTCGGCACATCCACTTCGGCCTATCCTAGGCTTGAGGTCATAGGAGGCCACTGCCGCAATGCTCGCTTTTACCTTCCCGGGCCAAGGGTCCCAACGTCCGGGCATGGGAAGACCATGGGTCGATCACGAAAGCTGGGAGCTGGTCGATGAAGCCAGCGCCGTTGCCGACCGCGATGTCGCTCGGCTGCTTCTCGACGCCGACGCCGAAGAGCTGAAAGACACCCGTAACGCTCAGCTCACAACGTTCGTATCGAGCCTGATGGTGCTCGATGCCGTCGAACGATTGGGCTTGGAGCCGGCGTTCTGCGGTGGGCATAGCCTGGGCGAATACACCGCGCTGACCGCAGCCGGTGCCCTCTCGTTCGAAGACGGTGTCCGACTGGTCTGCGAGCGGGCCGACGCCATGTACAACGCTGGTCTGGAAAACCCGGGCACGATGGCGGCCGTACTTGGTCTCGATGACGATCTCGTCGAGGTGGCGTGCCGCCGGGCCGACGCCGACGTCTGGGTCGCCAACTTCAACGCCCCCGGCCAAGTGGTGATCGCTGGGTCCTCCGAAGGGGTGGCCGCCGCCGCCGTTCACGCCAAGGAATTGGGCGCCAAGAAAGTCATGGCGCTGCCGGTGTCAGGTGCGTTCCATACGCCGTTCATGGCCCCGGCCCGCGACCGGCTTCGCAAAGCCATTGCCGAGGCCAACCCTCGCGACACCGACGTGCCAGTCGTCTCCAATGTCGACGCGTTGGCCCATGATCACGGGTCCGAGTGGGCCAGCCTGCTCTCGGCGCAATTGTCGTCCCCGGTGCGCTGGAAGCATTGCCTACTTACCCTCGCCGAGTTGGGTGCCACCGCGTTTGTAGAACTTGGTCCAGGTGGCGTGCTCAGTGGCATGGCTAAACGCACCCTCGATGGCGCTCGCACCATCTCGGTTGCTACCCCCGAAGAGCTCGACAAATTGATCGCCTTTCTTGCTGGCGACGCGCCGGCGCTGGCATCCACCATTAGCGGCGAGCATCTCTTCGCCACCGAACGTCTCATCGTTAGTCCTGCAGCCGGTGTTTTCACCCCTTCCGGAGGTTTGGTAGATGGTTCTCATATCGAGGTCGGCCACGTGATTGGTCACGTGAACGGCCAGGAAGTTCGTTCGTCGTTCACTGGAACCTTTCAGGCCTATATCGGCCTCGAGGGCGAACGGGTCACCGTTCGCCAGCCGATGGCCTGGCTGAGGACCATCTGATGCCCGCCGTTCCTGCCGGTTTCGGTGGCGCCCGTATCATCGGATGGGGCTCCGCTCTGCCCGAAAATGTCGTCACGAATAACGACCTCGAGGTCAGCGGCCTTGCCACCACCGACGCCTGGATTCGCGAAAGAACCGGTATCGAGCGTCGGCACTGGGGCGGGACGACCGCGTCGCTGTCCATCGATGCCGGCCGCAAAGCGTTGGCAATGTCGGGCATCGATCCGTCGCTGATCGAAGTGCTGGTGTTGGCCACCACGACACCAGATCAGATGGTGCCCGCAACCGCTTCGACGGTGCAGGACGAACTGGGGCTGTCGTGTGGCGCGTTCGATGTCAACGCGGCCTGTTCGGGTTTCGTCTACGGCCTCATTACCGCCCACGGCATGATTGGGGCCGGCATGCGCCATGCCCTCGTGATCGGTACCGACACACTGAGCCGCATCACCAACAAGACCGACCGCAATACCGCCATACTGTTCGGCGACGGCTCAGGCGCAGTCGTACTTCAGGCAACCAAGGGTCCGGGCCAGCTCCTCAGCTGGGACGTCGATTCCGTCGGCATGGCGCGCCACAATCTCTATGCTAACCATGGCGAGAAACTGGTTATGGACGGCAAGGATGTGTTCCGCCGTGCCGTGCGCATCATGGTCGATTCCGGCGAGAAGACGCTGAAGGCTGCTGGTGTTACAGCCGACGAGATCGCGCTCGTCGTGCCCCATCAGGCCAATACTCGCATCATCGAAGCTGCCATAAGTCGCCTCGGCATCCCGGCCGAACGCACCGCGATTGTGCTGAAGGAAACCGGTAACACCTCGTCGGCGTCGATCCCGTTGGCGCTGGTGAACGCTATAGACAATGGTCGGGTGAAAGATGGTGACCTCGTGCTGATGGTTGGTTTTGGCGCAGGCATGACTGCCGCCTCAGCTCTTCTGCGCTGGGGGGCTGCGTGAGCGGCCGAGTCGTTTTAGTCACGGGTGGATCACGCGGGATCGGTCTGGCCTGTGCGCAGCGTTTCGCCAAAGACGGTGACCTCGTCGCCGTCACGTACCACAGGTCTCCCCCGCCCGACGGATTTCTCGGTGTGCAGTGCGACGTCACCGACGCCGCCTCCGTCGACCGCGCATTTTCCACGGTGGAAGCCGAACTTGGGCCGGTGGAAATTCTGGTCGCCAACGCCGGAATCACCAACGACAAGTTGCTTTTGCGGATGAGCGAGGCCGATTTCGTCGGCGTCATCGATGCAAACCTCACCGGTGCCTACCGAGTCGCCAAGCGGGCAGCCCAGGGAATGCTGAAGGCGCGCCGAGGGCGGGTAATCTTCATGTCGTCAGTCGTCGCCATGCTCGGCTCATCCGGGCAGGTCAACTACGCAGCATCCAAAGCCGGGCTGATCGGCATGGCCCGATCGATGGCCCGTGAACTCGGCAGTCGCAGCATCACCGTCAACGTCGTCGCACCCGGCCCGGTCGCCACCGACATGACCGCAGCGCTCGACGAGAAGCGCCTTGCCGCACTCACCGAACAAGTACCACTACGGCGAGTAGCAACCGCTGAAGAGATCGCCGGGACGGTAGCCTTTCTGGCGAGTTCCGACGCGGCATATATCACCGGTGCCGTCATCCCTGTAGATGGCGGCCTGGGTATGGGCCACTAAGTTCTTACTGTTCCCAACTAGGAGTTATTACCGTGGATGAAGCCCTGTTTGCCCGTTTCCGTAAGTGCGCCGTCGACGTTCTGTCCGTCGATGAATCAAAGATCGTGCCTGAAGCCAAGTTTGCTGACGACCTCGATGCTGACAGCCTTGACCTTGTCGAGTTGGTTATGGCCCTCGAAGAAGAGTTTGGCGTCTCGGTTCCCGAAGAGGAGCTGGAGGGCATCGGCACTGTGCAGCAGGCCTACGACCTCGTCATCAACAAGCTCTGATGTCTGGGCGCCTTAGTCGACGAGTCGTTGTCACCGGCTACGGCGTCATCAGTCCATGCGGGCTGGGCAAAGACGCCTTCTGGGACGGATTGCTCGGCCCGAACCTTACCGGAGGCTCCCAGGCCCGTATCAGCTGGGATCCGCTGCCATTCTTCGAGAACGCCAAAGAAGCCAGACGCGCCGACTCGAACCAGCAGTTCGCTCTCGCAGCAGCCACCGAAGCCTTCGCCATGGCCGGCGAGGTCGGTGTCGACCCAGCTCGCTTCGGCGTACTGTTCGGCACTGGCGTCGGAGGACTGCAGAGCATGGAGGAGCAGGTCGAAATCAGGCTCACCAAGGGTGAACGGCGAGTGTCGCCCTTTACGGTGCCGATGATGATGCCGAACGCTGCCGGTGCGGCGATCTCGATGCGGTACGGCCTGCGGGGCCCGTGCCAGACGGTTACCACGGCCTGCGCCGCGTCGACCCACGCCATTGGTGACGCGTTCCGCCTCATCGCCTACGGGCGATGCGACGCCGTGGTCACGGGCGGCACCGAGGCCGCCGGATCGCCGACTGCCGTCGCCGGTTTCGTCAACATGACCGCCATGTCATCGTCAGGTGTCTCGATGCCGTTCTCTGCCGCTCGGGATGGATTCGTGCTTGGCGAGGGCTCGGGCGTGCTGATTCTCGAGTCCCTTGAGAACGCCCGTGCACGCGGCGCCACCATATACGCCGAAATACTCGGCGGTGCCTCGAACGCCGACGCATATCACATCACCGCCCCCGCACCAGGTGGCGTTGGCGCCATCGCGTGTATGGAATTGGCGCTGGAAGAGGCGGGCCTGCATCCCAGCGATATCCGCCAGATCAACGCCCACGGCACCTCGACCCCGCTCAACGATGCTGCCGAAGCAGCCGCCATTGCCAAGCTGTTCGGTGCCCCTGGGCCACCCGTTACCTCAACCAAGGGTGTCCACGGCCACGCCCTCGGTGCCGCAGGCGCGCTGGAGGCTGTCGCCACCATTTTGTCGATGGAGAAGCGGCTGATCCCGCCGACCGCCGGCACCTCGGTACTTGACCCTTCGATGTCGATAGATCTAGTAATGGGCGCAGCGCGTCCGTGGGAACCAGGGCCGACCATGTCGAACAGTCTCGGGTTCGGCGGCCACAACGGCACTATTATCCTTGGCCCCGCGCCCGCCTGATCAGTTCACCGCCTCGGTAGAGGCCGTGATTCTGGCCATCCCCGCCGGGGTCGTCATGACCTACGGCGAGATCGCGTTGGAGGCTGGCTTTCCGGGCGCGGCCCGGGCGGTCGGAACGCTCCTTGCCCGTTCCGACGGCGCGCTGCCCTGGTGGCGCGTCGTCAACGCCACCGGCCGTCTCATTCCCGGCCACGAATCTGAACATGCCCGCCGCCTGACGGCCGAAGGTGTGCCATTCAGCGCGTCCGGTCGAGTCCTCTTTCCGAAGGCGTGATCCGGCTGAGGTAGATCGCCGCCGCCTCCTACGCACACAACCTCGTCGCCGAATGCACACAACCGTCAGTCCAACGTGCGACCGACGGCCGGATTTCCCAGCTTTTCTGCGAGTCACCCAACGAGTTGTGTGCATTCCACCCAAGTTGTCTGCATCCAACGCCGGATGGACGGTCGGACGGTCGGAGCGGCACAACTCAGAACAGGCGGGGGGCGAAGCGTTGACCCTCGTGGTCGAGGAGGCCCTGTTTGATGTCAAGATGGCCACCGGTGGTCGGGCCACCGCCGTACCCGGTGAGGGCACCGTCAGCGGCGACGATGCGGTGGCACGGCACAACAACGGCCCACGGGTTATCCCGCAGCGCTCCCCCGACAGCTCGGGCTTCGCCGGGCCGTCCGATGATCTCCGCGATACTTCCGTAAGTCGCAGTGCGACCGAAAGGCACATCGACCGTCGCTTGCAGCACGTCACGGGCGAATCCACTCACCAGTGACCAGTCGATGGGCAAATCGAACTCGTACAGATCGCTGGCCCAATAGGCCGCCAGTTGGTCGGCGGCGTCGTCGAGTGCGGCAGCCGAACCAATCGGCGCGACAATTTCATCAAAGCGCCACCGCACCCGGGTCAACAGTCCGCCGCGAGAGCTGGCCACCATGTCACCCAGCGGTGACCCGACGATGTCGAGCGCTTCAGGCATCGACCAGCACGAGCATCAGCTCGCATTCTACCGCTACCTTGCCGTTCAAGAGCGCCCGCCCGGCACCCTTGCCACCCCGTGCCGACATGCGATGGATTTCCGCCTCGAGCTCCAAGGTGTCGCCCGGGCCGACCTGACGTCGGAAACGAGCACCGTCGAGACCGCCGAACAGCGCCAACTTCTTGTCGTACATCGGATCGACGAGCACCGTGATGCCACCCAACTGGGCTACGGCCTCACACATCAGCACACCGGGCAGCGTCGGCCGACCCGGGAAATGGCCGGGGAAGAACCACTCATCACCGGTCAAATGCCACAGTCCCTTGGCGGACACACCTGGGTCGAGAGCAGTGACCTCATCGACGAAGAGAAAGGGCGGCCGATGGGGAAGAATGTCGGCGGGTTTCGGAAATCCATTCATCGGACAAGGGCCTCCAACAGTCGCACCGGGGTTTCTTTGGGAGAAATCTTGTACCAGGCGTGGCTGATCGTGCCCGTCGGGTCGATGAGAAACGCCGACCTCTCGATGCCCAGGTATTCACGGCCGTACATCGCCTTCTTCTTCCAAACATCAAACGCGTCGGCGACCGTGTGCTCGGTATCGGCTAACAACGGGTAGCCGAGCGAATTCTTGCTATCGAACTTCAGTTGCGACGACGACTTGTCGGGGCTGATGCCAATGATCGCGGTGTCACCGACCTGGCCTGCGAGATCACGCAGCAGACACGCCTGCTGCGTGCAGCCCGGCGTAGAGGCCTTCGGATAGAAAAAGATGAGTACATTGCGGCCCAGATAGTCAGCCAACGACACGGTGTTACCGTGCTGGTCGGGCAGCGTTGCCGGGGGGGCGGCGTCTCCTGGTTTCAGCATGGGGGCGAACCTAGCCGAGCGCAGCCCGGACTTCGGTGACGAACATACCGACCGCGTCGGGTCCGCCGTCAAGCATGCGACGCATTACCGAGGCCCCCATGATGACGCCGTCGGCCACCTGCGAGGCTTGCACCGCCTGTGATGCGTTCGAAACGCCAACGCCCACCAATACCGGATGATCGGTCACGGCCTTCAGACGGCGGGCCATCGTGACCGCGCTTTCCGCCAAACTGGCGCGCTCACCCGTGACACCGAGCAAGCCGACCGCGTACACGAAGCCGCGGGCTCGATCGCAGATCCGAGGCAGGCGCTCATCGGGCGCTGTCGGTGCCGCCAGCATCACGGTCTCGACGCCAGCCAGATCTGCGGCCGCGCACCACTCACCACTCTCCTCCAACGGAAGGTCAGGCACGATGGCGGCTGAGACGCCCGCTGCGATCAGTTCGGCCGCGAATCGTTCGTGGCCCATGCGGAACACGGTGTTGTAATAGCACATCACAGCCAGTGGAATATCGATGTCGAGCCCGGCAAGGGCGTGCAAAATACCGACGGGCGTTGCGCCCTGCTCCAGTGCCCTCTGGCTCGCCTCCTGAATGATCGGGCCGTCCATAACCGGGTCAGAGAAGGGAAGTCCGATCTCGATGGCGTCGGCCCCAGCGTGGGCGGCCGCCTCGATGGCGCGCTCCCAGCCAAGCAGCCCACCGGTGATGTACGGCACCAAAAGCTTGCGGCCCGTCGCTCGTTTTTCGAGTAAGGAGATTTCCATACGGCCGGTCACAGTTCCAGAATTCCCATCATTTGGCTGACGTCTTTGTCGCCGCGACCCGAGAGGTTCAGCAACACGATTTTGCCCTGCAAGCGATCTTTTGCCTGCACCAGCCAGGCGATGGCGTGGGCAGGTTCGAGGGCCGGGATGATGCCTTCCGTGCGGCACAGAAGCTTGAACGCCTCGATGACTTCGGCGTCGGTCACCGACTGATACTCAGCGCGACCGATGTCGGACAGGTAGCTGTGTTCGGGCCCCACTCCTGGATAATCCAGGCCAGCGGAGATGCTGTGTGCTTCGAGCACCTGTCCGGCCTCGTCCTGCATCAGATAGCTCTTCATGCCGTGCACCACGCCCGGCACGCCACGGCCAATAGCCGCGCCGCCCGCAGGTTCTACACCGATCAGCTCGGCGTCGGTGTCGACGAAGCCCGAGAACAGGCCCATTGCATTGGACCCGCCACCGACGCATGCAACGACAACATCGGGCATCCGACCGATCTTGGCCAGGCATTGCTCGTTGGCCTCGGTACCGATGACACGATGAAACTCTCGGACCATCCACGGATATGGATGCGGTCCCATCACCGAGCCGAGGCAGTAATGGGTGGACTCAACAGTCGCGACCCAGTCACGCATGGCTTCGTTGACCGCATCCTTAAGGGTGCGACTGCCGGATTGCACGGCTTCAACTTCGGCGCCGAGCAGCTTCATCCGAAACACGTTTTGCGCTTGCCGCTCGACGTCAACGGCGCCCATGTACACCTTGCACGACATCCCCATCAACGCTGCGGCTGTGGCGGATGCCACCCCGTGTTGCCCCGCCCCAGTCTCGGCGACGAGCCTTTTCTTGCCCATGCGTTTGGCCAGCAATGCCTGGCCGAGCACGTTGTTGATCTTGTGGCTCCCGGTGTGGTTCAGGTCCTCCCGCTTGAGCAAGACTCGGCAACCAAGCTCGGCTGACAGGTTGGAGCATTCGGTGAGAGGCGATGGTCGTCCCGCATAGTCCCGAAGCAGCTCATGCAGTTCAAGCCGGAACGTCGGATCAGCCCAGGCATCACGGAAAGCCGCTTCCAGCTCGAGCACGGCAGGGATCAAAGTTTCGGGCACATAGCGCCCGCCGAACTGGCCGAATCGGCCGTCGGGAGTTGGCTCGGTCATGAGTGACATTGGCCTGCACCCTAGGCCGATCGCCTGCGAACCGAGAAGACGATTTCGCCTACTCGTCCTGCCAGTCGTAGAACTGGCCAGCGCCCTCGATCTGTTCCTCAATGGTGAGCGCTTCGTGCGCCGCCTTGATAAAGGCTCGCATCTTGCGCGCGTCCTTATGTCCCGGGCTGGCCTCGACCCCCGACGACACATCGACTCCGAAGGGTCGTACCCTACGAATAGCGGTCGCGACGTTGTCAGGGTTGAGGCCACCAGCCAGCAGAAACGGTGGCGCGCCGACCGGAATAGCGTCGGTAAGGTTCCAATCGAACACGGTGCCCGAACCCGGAGTCGGTGCATCGATAAGCAAGAAGTCGGCCCGATGATCGTTGGCTGCGGCCAGCGCATCACTACCTGCAGCAAAGGCCTTTATGACGTACGTGACCGCACTGCGCACATGTTGAGTGATCTCTGGCGTTTCGTGCCCGTGCAGCTGGGCGGCTTTGAGGCCGGAAGTGTGCGTCAACTCAATCACGCGCTGGGCGGTCTCGTTCCGGAACACACCCACAGTCAGCATTTCGCGAGGCAGTTGCCGAGTGATGTCATACACCTTGCGGGCGACAACTTGGCGCGGCGAGGGGGCGAAGACGAAGCCCAGCGCATCCGCCCCCATCGCCACCGCCAGCAGCGCATCTTCCTCATTCGTGATGCCACAAATTTTCACGAACATCGGCGGAGGATACCTGACAGAGCTCTCCGAGAACCGATTATTGCGACGGACCGCCGAGCAACGCCCTCGACCGCCGAAATGAACGCGAAGATAGACAGATGACTGAATGGTCCGCTGATGTTGTTCTGTCCGACGGCGCCACCGTGCACGTCAGAGCAACGAGCCCTGCCGACACCGAAGCCATCATCGCATTTCATGCCCGGCAGTCATCGCAAAGCACCTACCGGAGATACTTTTCCCACCATCGGACGCTTTCCTCGGCCGACATCGGGCGATTCACGACCCCCGATTTCGTGAAGAGCGGCGTCTTGGCGGCCATCGACGGGGCCACGCTCATCGGGCTCGCCGGCTGGTATCGCTGGCCGGACCGAGCCGACGCAGACGTGGCCTTTCAGGTCGACGACGCCCATCAGGGGCGAGGGTTGGCCACCGTTCTGCTCGAGCACTTGGCGGCAAGCGCCAAGGCGGCCGGTATCGATCGCTTCAGTGCGGAAACACTTTCGGACAACCGCAGCATGCTCACGGTATTCAGCCGGGCCGGGTGGCCGGTGCAGCGCCGGTTCGAGTCGGGCGTCATTGAGTTGTCGTGGGAGCTCGATGACATCGCGGCCTACCGCGACAGCGTCGAGGCTCGTGAGCAACGGGCGGACAGCCGTTCGATGGCCCGATTCCTGCTGCCGCGCTCGATCGCCATCATCGGCGCCTCCGATCAGCCCGACAGCGTCGGACGCGCCATCACCGAGTCAATACTTGGGTCGTCATTCGCCGGTCCGATCCACTTGGTCAACCCGGCCCGCACCCAGATCGCCGGTCGATCCACGGTCCCAACAATTGACGACGTCGAAGGCCAGGTCGACCTGGCCTTTCTGGCTGTCCCCGATGATGCCCTCGCCACCGTGATCCAGCAGTGCGCCACCCGACGGGTGCGTGGTGCCGTCATCTTGAGCGCACCGTCGCAGCCCATGGACGACCTAGTGACCTACGCACGTAGTTTCGGACTGCGACTCATCGGGCCAGCCAGTATGGGCTTGGTTTCCACGAGCCCGCAGAGCAATCTACAGGCATCGCTATCATCGCTTAGGCCACGACGCGGAA
>JAYTVF010000435.1:0-11553 GCA_043744155.1 Acidimicrobiia bacterium
ATCGGGGGCATCCTCATCCAGACGCTCGGCTTTGCCATGATGGGCCCGGCCATGTCGATCGCCACAGACCTACAAGAGGGCGTGATCGACCGGTTCCGATCGCTGCCGGTTCGACGTTCGGCCTATCTCTTGGGGCACTTTCTGGCCGAAATGGTTGGCTCTATCCTCACCATCGTCATCCTGCTCGGCACCGGCTTTATCGTCGGGTGGCGCACGCACGCCAGCGCCTTGCACGTGATCGAAGCGCTTTTGCTGTTGCTGGCTTTCGCCACGGCCATGATCTGGCTGGGGCTTTGGCTGGGGATTTTGGTGCGGTCGCCTGATGCGGTGATGGGTATCGGTTTCGTGATTGTCTTTCCGGTCACGTTTATTTCGAATGCGTTCGTACCCATCGAGTCGATGCCGTCGGTGTTGCAATGGGTGGCGTCGGTGAACCCGGTCAGCGTCCTAATTGCCGCGGTGCGCACCCTGTTCGGTAACCCGGTTTCCCCCGTCACCAAGCATGTTTGGCCAATTGATCACCCGGTTGTGTGCGCCTGGCTCTACACCATTGCACTCGTGGCGCTTGGCTGGGTCATCGCCCAACGGCGTTACCGCGCTCGTACGACAGACTGACAGTTTGGCCATCGTCTTGCGGCCGAACCTGTGAGTCGAAGTGGCAGGCTGTGCCAATCGGGCTCACGGATTCGGCCTGGCGCGAGTGGCGCCACGACGTTCTCATCCCGACACATCATGCTCGTCAGTAGATTTCGAAAAGCCCAGCGGCGCCCATGCCACCGCCGATGCACATCGTGACGACACCAAGCTTGGCGCCGCGTCGGTGGCCCTCCTGCAGGAGGTGGCCGGCGCAGCGTGTGCCGGTCATGGCGAAGGGATGCCCGATTGCGATTGATCCGCCGTTGACGTTGAACTTCTCGGGATCGATGCCGAGCCGGTCGCGCGAGTACAGGCATTGGCTGGCGAAAGCCTCGTTCAGTTCCCAGAGGTCGATGTCTTCGACCTTTAGTCCGTGCCGGGCCAGCAGCTTCGGCACGGCGAAGACCGGCCCGATACCCATCTCGTCGGGATCGCATCCGGCGACCGCCCAGCCACGGAATGCACCCATTGGCGTGAGGCCGCGGCGAGCGGCCTCTTTGGCCTCCATCAGCACGACGGCGGCGGCGCCGTCGGAAAGCTGGCTGGCGTTACCGGCGGTGATGAAGTTCCCGGGCCCGCGAACCGGCCCGAGCCGGGCCAGGCCTTCAAGAGTGGTGTCTGGCCGGTTGCACTCATCCCGCGAGACCACAAAGTCAACGATGGTCTCGGCCTTGGTCTCCCGGTCGACCAGCTTCATCTTGGTGGACATCGGAACGATCTCGTCGTCGAACAGGCCGTGTTCCTGGGCTGTGGCCATGCGCTGCTGCGATACAAGCGCATACTGATCCTGGTACTCGCGGGTCACGCCATAGCGCTCGGCCACGATGTCGGCGGTCTCGATCATGGGCATGTAGATGGCGGGCCACAAGTCGGTCAGGGCGGGGTCGAACGTCTCGCCGGCAGCGCTGCCGCCGCGCAGGCTGAGGGACTCGACGCCCCCGGCGACCATCACGTCGACGCCGTCGCACAGGATATGGTTTGCGGCCATTGCGATGGTGTTCAGGCCCGTCGAGCAGAAGCGGTTAACGGTGACGCCCGAGGTCGTCTTTGGCAGTCCGGCGAGCAGCGATGCGTTCCGGCCAAGGTTGCCCGAGCCGTGCGCAACGTTTCCGAGGATCACGTCCTCGACGGCCTCGGGCTCGACACCCGAGCGAGCAACCGCATGCTGTATCGCATGGGCGGCCATGGTCATCGGCGCCGTGATGTTGAAGCCACCACGATTCGACTTCGCCAAGCCCGTGCGGGCGTAGGACACGATGACTGCTTCACGCATGTGGTTCTCCCTAAGAATCGAATCGCCCCACCAGTGAAAATGGGTCAAGAAAGATCCTACCGCCCAGTTCACGATGGCGAGTCGGCGCGGCCGCCCCGAAAGAAATCGCCCTCTGGGCAAAGATCCCTACCTGACCACTACCTGTTCAAACCTGCGCCACAAAGCTGTCATTTTCGGCACTCGCCGGGTGAAAGACTAGGTGGATGACCGATGTCTTCGTGTCGTATTCGCGGCGGGACAGCACATTCGCGGCGCGGATCACCTCGCAGCTTCTCAGCGAGGGGCGCGACGTCTGGATCGATCACGACGACATCCCAAAGGCGGCCAATTGGCGGGCCGAGATCCGTTCTGGCGTCATTGCGACCTCAACCTTTCTGTTCATTCTCTCGCCCGACTCGTTGGCCAGCACCGAGTGCGCCAAAGAGTTGGCGGTGGCCGTCGAGGCCGGTAAACGGGTGGTGCTCGTCCTGTACCGCGATGCCATCGGTCCGGTGCCGCCTGGCCCGCTCTCCGATCTGAACTGGATCTATCTCCGCGACAGCGACGATTGGGCACAAGGCGTCAAGGACCTGGCTCGGGCCATCGACACCGACCTCGAGTGGGCCCGTTACCACGCCCGCATTCTTGAGCGGGCCACCGAATGGGAGGCGCTTGGCCATCGACGTAGCGCCCTATTAAGGGGAACGGACCTTACCCAAGCCGAATCTCAACTCGGCACCGCCCGCAATAGGTTGCAAGCACAACCGACGGATCTTCAGCGTCGCTACCTGCTAGCCAGTCGACAGGCCCATACGAAGCAACTTCGCGTGGTGACAGGTCTGTCCATGGCCGCAGTGGTGGCGATGGTCGGCCTCTCTGCGGCGGCTCTTGTTCAGCGCTCGGTAGCCATCGGCCATGCCGCTACCTCTCGGGCCAAGGAGCTTGCATCCCGAGCCAATGCTGAGAACGATCCCTACAAAGCTATTGCGATCGCGTTGGCCGCGCGGCGGACAGCATCGATCGCCGAGGCTCACGATGCCTTGGCTCGTGCCGCCCAGGCCGCGGCGACTCAGCCCGCTACGCGCTCGCTCGCCCCGTTCGCGCCCGCCGGTGGATTGCTGACCGGTGTGCAGTTTGCCAACACGGCGCCCCGGCTAGTTACGGCAGATGACGATGGCGAGATAGTGCTGTGGAATGTCCAGACTGGGCAGCCGACGGGCGCCCAGACCGGCATCCGCGCCGCCGTGAGCACCATGGTATTCAACCCCGCCGACGATGTGCTGGCGGTGGCCTCAGATCTCGGTCCCATCCAACTGTTCGACGCCGTGACGTTGCAGGCGCGGGGAGCGGCCATGGATGCGCAACGGGCTTCATCGATGCGTTGGTCGGCCGACGGCGCCTCGCTGATGTCGGTCGGCTTCGACGGCGTGTTGCAGACATGGTCGACCGATACCGGCGCGCTGCAGACATCGCTCGCGTTGGCAGACATCGGCCCGCTCTCTGCCGCGGCCATCTCTCCCGACGCCACCTATGTTGCCGGTGCAACCATCGACGGTCGCGTGGCGGTGTGGGATGCGGCCTCGGGTGCGCTGTCGACGTGGGCTCTGTTCGACACTCGAGTATCCAACCTCAGTATCTATTCGGTCACCTGGTCTCCAGATAGCAGGCGTCTTGCCACGTCGAGCCTGGATCATCGGGTCGCAGTCCTGAACGCGGCCACGGGCCTCACCGTCGCGGAGCCTGCGGTCGGTCACGATTTAGGCGTCCTCTCCGTCGACTGGTCGCCCGACGGCAAGCGATTGGCTTCGAGCAGCTTCGATGGCAGCGTGCGCCTCTGGGATGCGGTCACCGCGACTCCGCTGGGCGCGCCGCTGCATGGCCACACCAACTCGGTCAACAACGTGCGCTGGTCTCCCGACAGCGCGCATCTCGCCTCGGTCAGTGACGACCGGACTGCGATCGTGTGGGATGTTCCGTCCGCGCCAGTCGGCGCGCCATCGTTGCAACAGAACGCACCCGTCCGCGCTGCTCGGTGGCTCGTTGACGGACGATCGTTTCTGGTCGGCGGTGACGACGGCGTCATCGTGCGTCGGGACGCGCGCTCAGGCGACGTCCTCACTGCGTATCGTGCGCCCGGCCAGACTTCTGCCGCGACAGCTGCCGTGGCTGCCTTGGCAGTCTCTCCCGACGGTGACCGCTTCGCATCGGTCGACTTGGCAGGACAGGTGCAGGTCTGGGCGATCAGTGGAGCGCTGCAGTCGTCGCTCGACCTTCATGGCAAAACCACGCAGGACGAGATCGACCGGTACCTCCCCGGCGATGTCGTCTGGTCGCCCGACGGCGGCCGACTCGCAGCGACCGCCGATGACGGCAAGATCAGCATCTGGCGACCAGGCGCGGCGACGGCCGACCTCGTCATCGATGCCCACGACGCGTGGATCATGGACTTGGCCTGGTCGCCCGATGGGCGTACGGTGGCGAGCGCCAGTCAGGATCGCACTGTCGGGCTTTGGGATTCTCGCACCGGCGCGGTCCGACATGATGCGCTGCAACTCGGAGACGAGATGTACGCCGTGGTCTTCTCGCCCGACGGGGTCACCTTGGCGACGGGCGGAAGGGACAAGGTGATCACCCAGTGGTCGACGAAATCGTGGCAGCGGTCGGGCCCGGTGTTGCGAGGTCACTTCGGGCGGATCCTCGATCTGAGCTGGGCGCCCGATGGTCATACCCTGGCTTCGGGCGGGCCTGATCGCAGCGTTCGACTTTGGGATGTGCGCTCTGGGCTGCAGCTTGGGCAGCCGCTGGTCGGCCACGAGGAGTTCGTGCAGTCCGTCGATTGGTCCCGGGATGGCGCGCGCATCCTCTCCGCCGATGACGCCGGCCGCATCGCCGTGTGGGATGCCATGCCCCAGTCGGCCTTGTGCCGTCAGGCGCTTGCTGCACTCGGTCCACCAGGCATCAAGGCGCTCAACGTCGGTAGGCCAGCGAAACGGTGCGATGCGAATCCACCCTTCGGGATTGAGAGACCCTTGTTGCCGGTGGTTCCCGGCGCGTTCCATTGACAGGTGGCGGCGATGTGAAGGGCGCAGAAAGAGGCAGAATGGTAGCCATGGTCGACCTTTCTGAGGATCTACGGTTTGCTCACTCGTTGGCCTCGGTCGCAGATCAGGTGTCGATGCGACACTTCCGGTCCGAGGCGCTGCGAGTAAAGACCAAGGGAGATGGCACCCCCGTGTCCCAGGTCGATCAGGCGGTTGAAAAAGCCATGCTCCAGGTCGTGCTGAGCCAGTACCCCAATGACGCTCTGCTCGGCGAAGAGATCGGCCCGATACCGGGCTCGAATAGGCGCCGTTGGATCTTCGATGGCATCGACGGCACGCACAACTACACGCTGGGCTACCCCGGCTGGGCCACCGTAATCGCCTTGGAGGTCGCAGGGCAGATTCGCGTCGGGGTCGTCTCGTCACCCGCGCTCGGGAAACGATGGTGGGCGGAGAAAGACGGCGGGGCGTGGGCGGCGTCGATCGGTGACGATGGTGAGGTTGATCCTGATTTGGCCGTCCGAATGCAGTGCGCTTCGGCCGACGGGCTCGATGTCGCCAAGGTGGTCGTCACGCCTTTCGAAGGGATGCTGCTCGGCTGGCGCAGCGACCTGGCTGGCCAGTTCGTGGCCCCTACCGTCCCTCGCAGCCAGTGTTTTGCCCTTGATGCCGTGAAGGTGGCGGCTGGCGAACTCGACGCGGTAGTGGTCATGCTCGGTGGCGTGTGGGATTTTGCCGCGACATCACGCATCGTGGCCGAATCGGGAGGCGCTTTCCGTGACGCCTGGGGAGGGCATCGACTCGATACAGCCTCGGCGGTTTTCGCCGCGCCCACGCTCATCGATTCCTTGCTTGATGTGATCGGCCAATTCCGCCCGCCAACACCCGACGAGGCTCGGCTGGCATCGACGGTTCGCCGCCCGAACCCGAGTGCCACTCACCACCTCACCGAGCCTCAGCCCCACGCGACGACGAGAGCAGAGATCGACTACGACTGGACCGGATTCGGTATTCGTCCGCTGCCGTCGATGTCGGCGCGCGTGCATGTGTTGAACATGCCCCCGCCCATCCTCGACATCGTTGACGAGCGCGCCGCCCATCTGGCCAACCCGTTCGTGGGGGTCACCAACGATGGCACCGTGCGATCGAGCCGTGCCCCAGTCTCGACGCAACGGGTATCGACCGAGGCCATCACGCAGGCAGCCCAGATCTTTCTGCAGGGTTTGACCGCCGAGCAACGCGCTCGTACGGAGTTTCCGATGGACTCGACCCAGTGGCGCACTTGGATCAACGTGCACATGAACCTTTTTAGGCACGGGTTGATGCTGGAGGATCTGCCCCAATCATCTCGAGATGACGCCCTCGACATCTTGCGCGCCACGCTATCGATCCGCGGATTTGATCAGGCTCGGACCATCATGCGTGTCAACGAATTGGTGGCCGAGCTCACCGGTGACCGCAACGCCTTTGGCGAGTGGCCCTACTTCATGTCGATCTTTGGCTCGCCTGGCGGCGCCGATCCGTGGGGATGGCAGATCGACGGGCACCATTTGAACGTGAACTGCGTCGTGTTCAACGATCGCATCGTGATGACGCCGACTTTCATGGGTTCAGAACCGCGCCGGATCAACCAAGGCCCGATGGCAGGAACGTCGCTTTTTGATCCAGAGGAAGCACTGGGTCTCGAACTCATGCGGTCCTTCGACAGTTCACAGGCGGCCAAGGCGCTGATCTACCCCTCGATCCATCCCGAAGATCTACCACCGTCGCTGCAAAACATCTTCGATGGCCGCATGCAGGCGGGCGCGTTTCACGACAATGTGATCGCACCGTACCAGGGGGTATCTGCCGTCGATTTGTCCGACGCCCAACGACGCGTTTTGCTGCAATTGGCCGGAACCTATGTCGGATGGAGCGCTGACAATCACGCCGAGGTGCGCATGACCGAGGTCGAAGCTCATCTCGATGAGACGTGGTTTTCGTGGTACGGCCAGACCGGCGACCACAGCCCGTTCTACTACCGAGTGCACAGCCCGGTGATCCTCGTCGAATTCGACCATCATCCCGGCGTCGTGTTCGACAACGACGTACCGAGCCGTCACCATGTACACACGCTGGTTCGCACCCCCCACGGCCGTGACTACGGGACTGACCTGCTGCGCCAGCACCATGAGCAGTTCGACCACTCTCGCGGCAGCCACGAACTCCGTTGATCGAGTGCCCCGACGGCTGCGCCCCGCATAAGGGTGCAAAGACACGCGTTTGAACCTGTGCTCTGCGGGGTATTACTCCATCACGCGAAAGGTAGGCGCGTATGAGGGGGAGCAAGGTGGCGGAACAGCGCAAGTACCCTTGCAGCAGATGGCGACCAGGGTTCAGTGCGGTCTACGCGATCTGGGATTGCAGCTCAGTGCGCTCGGCTGATCCGGTTCCTCGACGCATTCCTCGAGGAGCGCGGTGGGGAGGGTTCGTTGGGCCCGTCTCATTCCTGAGCGCATGGGTGGTCGGCGGCGCGGTGACCTCGACCAGGTATTCGCCGATTCATGACCCGATCAGCCGGTTGGCGGCCGTGGGGGCCGATACACGTGGTTTGATGTCAGCGGGTTTCGTCGCCTTCGGGCTGGGCGTGCCGCTCTATGGCGTTGCGGTGCGCGCCGCGTGGCCTGGCCGAGCGTGGATGGCTGCGGTCGCTACCGGTCTCGCCACGTTGGGGGTGGCGGCGGCTCCGCTTGGTCGATCAACCAGTGGCGACACGTTGCATGGCGTCTTCGCTCTCGCCGGTTACGTTTCCTTGGCCGCCACTCCGCTACTTGCCGCACCATTTCTATTGCGTACGCAACAATATGCCTTGGCCGCGGTTGGCGTGGCGTCGAGTGGGGTGACCGCGCTCGCTCTTGTGCTGTCTACAACTACGGCCCAACGCGGCCTGTTTCAACGCGTTGGGTTGACATCGACACATCTCTGGATCGTACTATCGGCCATCGTGTTGTTTGAAAGAGGCGGGGAACTCGCCTGACATTTATCGTCGTGGATGTCGCTCACCTCGTCGAAACGTGCTTCGCCGGTCGTAGAGACGCGTCCTGTTCATAGACGACGGCGGTAGGGCCGAGAGAATTCAGGTAAAAAATGTTTCATTTCTGTATAGAAAGGGAATTATAGGTAGGTGGGCATGCTCGATGAGCGAAATCGGCACTGAAGGATTCGGCGGCCGTCGCCCACGCAACGGACCTCCCTATCCTTAGGAGAATCACATGAAACGACCTGACCTCGTGCGAGGTAAAGCGTGGAAGCGAACGGCGGCTGGCGGGCTGAGCGTCGCTTTGGTAGCTGGTGCCTTTGCGCTGAAACTCGGCCCATTCCAAGCCTCGGCATCGAGTCACCGTGAGGCGCCACTGATCGCTGGTGACCCACGTGCTGACAACACCGACGTGTACGCCTTCGTCAGCCCTGATGCACCCGACGCGGTCACCCTCATTGCCAACTGGATCCCGTTCGAGGAACCAAACGGTGGCCCGAACTTCTACACCTGGGCCGACGACACTCGGTACAACATCAAGATTGACAACAACGGTGATGCCCTGCCAGATCTGACGTACACGTGGGTGTTCTCCACGGTGATCAAAGACAAGAATCAACAGTTCTTGGCCAACACTGGCCCGGTCGGGTCGCTCACGGACCCGAACCTGAACGTGTACCAGACCTATGACCTGACCGTCACCGACGGGAATGGCGTCACGACAGTGCTCAAGGGGAACGGCGACGGCCTGGCCACCGCCGGTGATCCGATTGCGGCGCCGTCTCTGGTAGGACCGGCGTCGACGCCGGATTACGGCAAGCTTCGGGCCGAGGCCACCTACAGCCTTCCGGGTGGGGGTAAGACCTACGCCGGGCAAGCTGACGATTCGTTCTTCCTCGATTTGCGGGTCTTTGACCTTCTCTACGGAGCCAATGCCAAAGAGGTCGGGCAGGACACGCTGGCCGGTTACAACGTGAACAGCATCGCGTTGCAGGTGCCCAAGTCCGCGCTGGCCATTGCCGGCAACGCCACCAGGAACCCGGTTATCGGCGTCTGGAGCACTACCGACCGACGTAGTGCGCTGGTGGCCGACGCGCCCGGCACCCCTGATGGCCAGTTCGTGCAGGTTTCGCGTCTCGGTCAACCGCTGGTTAACGAAGTGGTGATCCCGCTGAGCCTGAAGGACGCGTTCAACTCGGTGCGCCCCGACCAAGATGCCGGTATTCAAGCCGTCGTTGACAAGGTGCTCGACCCGATCCTGCCTAAGCTCATAAAGGCCGTCTACGGTGTGCCCGCTCCGGCCGTTAACCGCAACGATCTTTTCGAGATTTATCTGACCGGCATCAGTAAGGCGAACGCCGGTTTCGACGGGGATCCAGCCAAAGTGCTGAATGTCGACCTGAACTCACAAAATCTGAACCTCGATTCACAAAGCTCACGAGGCGCCGGGGTGAGCTTCCGGCCATCTGAAATGCTGCGACTCAATATGGGTGTCGCCCCGGCGGCAACACCGAACCGACTGGGAGTACTCGCCGGTGACGTCGCGGGGTTCCCGAACGGTCGTCGCCTCACCGATGACGTGGTTGACATCTCGATCCAGGCGGTCGAGGGAGCGGCGCAAAGCGGCAAACTGGTCGCCGGTCTGCGCACCATCGATTCAGTCGACCGCAACGACAAGGCCTTCGGCGATACGTTCCCGTACCTGGCGTTGCCCAACGTGAGCGCCGTCAATCGGGGCACCACGCGAACCCCGCGGGCGCCGGAATTCATCTCGGTCGATCCGGCCCGTCTGCTCGATACCCGCAGCCCCGCCGGACAGCAGGGTTCGACGGGCATTCGTCCCGCCGCTGGCCAAGTGGTCGAGGTGCAGGTTACCGGAGTCAGCGGTTCATTGATCCCGACTGATGCCAAGACCGCCTACCTGAACGTCACTTCGGTGAATAGCAGCGACAGTGGCTTCGTGACGGTCTACCCGTGTGGCACGATCCGCCCGTCGGCGTCGAGTTTCAATCCGATCGCAGGATCGGTCACCCACAACCTGGTAGCGGCCGGAATCGGAACGGGCGGCAAGGTGTGTATCTACACCGGGATCACCGGCGATCTGATCGTCGACGTTCAGGGCTATCACCCCTCGACAGCGGAATACACCCCGACACAGCCCGAGCGTCTGCTCGATACCCGTAGCGCCGGTCCGGTCGGTTACGCCGGAGCAAAGCCAGCGGCGGGGCAGACGATCACCCTTGATGTCACGAGCGTCGGAAGTGCGATGGTGCCCGATGACGCCAGCGCGGTGATCCTCAATGTCACCTCGTCCCGATCAGACGCGGAAGGCTGGATCACGGTCTTTCCGTGTGGTTCACCTGTTCCAAACGCATCGAACGTGAATCTTGTTCCGGGTTTGGATCGAGCCAATCTGGTGGTCGCCAAGATCGGTACGGGCGGGAGCACCTGTTTGTACGTCAGTCAGGCAACCGAGGTGATCGCCGACATCCAGGGCTTCGTGCCATCGACTTCATCGTTCGTGGCTACGGCACCGGAGCGTGTGCTCGACACCCGCCCCGGCGGCCAGGTGAGCTATTCAGGGTCCAAGCCGATCGGCGGGCAGACCATCGAACTGCGAGTCGTCGGGTTCGGCACGGCCAACATCCCTGCCGATGCTGGCACGGTCATGTTGAACGTCACGGTGACGCAATCGGGCAATAGCGGCTTCGTGACGGTGTACCCCTGCGGTACGCCGGTGCCGAACGCCTCGAACCTCAATCTCACCGGCGTTACCAAGGCCAACCTGGTCGCCGCAAAGATCGGCAGTGGCGGCCGAGTGTGTCTCACCACCACAGGTGACACCCACCTGATTGCTGACATCGCCGGCTACTTCCCCGGCACGGTGCTTTCCAACTCCTAAGTAATCGATCCGGAGGTGCAGGGGCCGACCCAGGTCCCCGCACCTCCGGTCTTTCTCCACCGAAAGGGCGGTAGCAAAGGCATGACGAGAAAGTCCACGATCTTGACGGCGACGGCCTGCGTGCTTGGCGCGGTGCTCGTCATGGCCGGTGCCCTGGGAGCGACCGGGTCAATGCGAACCGGTCGTGATGGCGTCGCGCGGGACGTGATTCGTAGCGGCGACCCTCAAATCCCCCGAGGAAAGGAACTCGAGGACCTGGTGGCGTCGTTGCAGTCGAGGCTGACGACCGTACCAAAGGACCATGTCGCATGGGCCACGCTGGGTCTCGCCTACGTGCAGATGGCCAAAGTGACAGTTGATCCCACCTACTACCCCCGGGCCGAAGCTGCGCTGACCCGCTCTCAAGAGATTAGTCGCAAAGACAACTACCTCGCGTTTGCTGGTCTCTCGGCGCTGGCATCGGCCCGCCACGATTTCTTCAAGGCTCGCGACTTTGCCAACGAGGGCTTGGCCGTGAACCCGTTTAGCGCAGTGCTCTACGGAGCGTTGAATGACGCCGAGTTGCAGTTGGGCCGGTATAGCGAGGCCGCCGCAGCGGTGCAGCGGATGGTAGATCTCGCCCCAGACACCGCCTCGCTGGCGCGCGCGTCGTACACATGGGAGCTACGCGGCAACACCGACGAGGCACGTCGGCTCATGCAGCGAG
>JAYTVF010000436.1:0-3338 GCA_043744155.1 Acidimicrobiia bacterium
CGGCATCACGCTGCGGTACACACCGGCCGGCTGACCATCGAAATGGCCGCCGACCGGTCACTCACAATCATCAGACCCGACAGCCCCATCGAAACCACCGGCCCACCACGCCCACACACCCCGTCGCCAAACAAGCCGCCCATCCTCAACGATCCTGGCGCTCTACAGCCCGCAACCCCAACCGATCAGCCCGCCACCAACAGGCCCAACGCTACGGCCGCTCGATGACCGATCGCGCTTGGGTGATCGCCGTCCTCGGACTCGGCGAGGCCGGCGGAACGATCGCCGCGGATCTCGTGGCGGCTGGCGCGACGGTGCGGGGTTTCGACCCACGCCTCTCTGCCGGCTCGGGTATCTATCGGTGCCGCAGTGATCATGAAGCGGCCACTGGTGCCGACGTAGTGATCGCGCTGACCAGTGCCCATGAGGCGGAGGAAACGCTGCGGCTCAGCCTTGAAGGGCTGGAAGCGGGCAGCTTGTACGCCGATCTCAACACCGCTTCTTCTGGCGTGAAGCAGGTGCTCGCCGCGATCGCGGCGTCAGCGGGCGTCGTGTTCACCGACGTGGCACTGATGTCTCCAGTCCCGGGGAGCGGCATTCGCACACCAATGTTGGCCTGCGGGCCCGGGGCGCAACGATACGCAGACATTTTCGGCCCACTCGGTGCATCCGTCGAGATCGTTGAAGGTCCCCCCGGTACGGCGGCGGGGCGCAAACTGCTGCGCAGCGTGTTCTATAAGGGCTTGGCTGCGGCCGTCACCGAGTCGCTGCGGGCAGCCCGCTCCGCCGGTTGTGAGGATTGGGTACGCGCTTCAATCGGCGTTGAGCTCGCCAAAGCCACCGCCGAAACGGTGGATCGACTCGAGCAGGGCAGCATCCGGCACGCTCGTCGGCGGGTGGATGAGATGGCGGCCTCCACCGCGTTACTCAACGAACTGGGCGTTCCCGCCCGCATTTCGCAGGCCAGTCATGACTGGCTTGCCCAGTTGCTCGCCGAGCAAAGTCCCGCCGAGAACAGCTGAGCCACGCCCGACCACGCCCGCTACGCCCGACCGCGTCGCAGGCGCCGGGCCACGCCCGCCTCGCCCGACCACGCCCGACCGCGTTCGCCACGCCCGACCGCGTGGCGGGCGCCGGGCTGATTCACCGCACAGTCGGCGCGTCGGGTGCCGGATCCCAGGCAAACGATGTCGCCTCTTTCCCTGCGACGTTGTACATCAATTGATTGTTGCGCGTGGCCTGAAACTCATCCAATGATTGGCCTCGCATAGCGGCGTAGATGTGCAGATTCGAGACACCAACAACCGCGCCGAGCTTCTCAAGCCCAAAGAAGACGACGCCGTACTGGATTAGCGAACGCCAGTCGAGACGTCGCACCATGTCTGCCTCGTGGTCACTCAACCGATAGTCGGCAAACAAGGCGTCGGGGTCGTGACGGAACCGAGCACGATGCGTCGGGTCGATCATGTCGTGCAGAAATTTGTTCAGCGCGAATGTACGAACGCTCTGCGCCAAAGTGAATGGATAGGTGCCGCTGAGGTGCTCCGCTCCGGCCAACTCGCGGTTGACATGCGCTAGGTGCGCGTCGACTGCAGCCGATGTCGGCGAGTCGGCCTGATTCTCATAGATCACCGTGGCGATTCCCGTCATCGACGGTAAATAGTACGACTGGTGCAACTTGGTGACCGTGTCCGATAGCGCGCCTCGCATGATGAGCCACATGATGATCTCGGCGCTTTCGAAACCGCCCAGCGTTGCCAATTCAGCCTGCGTCATCTGTGTGAGCCGAATGGGGTCGTTTTCGATCAGCGACAGAAACTGCTGATCCCATGCAGGGTTGTTGAATCCGCATCGCTCCCCGTGCACCTGATGCGACAGGCCGCCCGTGCCCACGATGACTACATCGAGGTCGTCGGGGTAGCTTTCAATGGCTCGCTTGAGCGCTTGACCAAGTTTGTAGCAGCGTGCCGCTGACGGCACAGGGAACTGCAGCACGCCGACCTGCAGCGGGATGATCTTGGTCGCCCATTCGGGCTCATGCGGCAACATCATCGAGAGCGGGGACATGCACCCGTGGTCGAGGGCGCGATGTTGGAAAAACGACATGTCGAACTGGTCCGCCATCAGCGACGCGCCGATGTGTTGCGAGAGGGCGGCATGACCCGGCACCGCCGGAAGGTCACGGGCGCCACCTCCCTCATCCGCAATGGCGTACTGCTCACCGACACCGAGTGCGAACGCCGAGTAATGATCGAAAAAGAACGATGTGACGTGATCGTTGTAAATCATCACCATCGCGTCGGGCTTGCGTTCGGCCAGCCATGCGGCGATGGGCTCATAAGCCTCGAACACGGGGGCCCAGACCGGGTCATCCCGCTTGTTTCGGTCGTACGCGAACCCAATGGTCGGTGTGTGGGATGATCCGATCGCGCCGATAATCCTGGCCATTATCGTTCTCCTCCAGCAGGTCGGTTTCGCCTCTGACATGCGGCGAGGAAGCATCGTAGGCGCGACGTTTAGATCTCATCCCGCCCAGCCCCACGAGGAACCTCATGTCCGAACCTAACCCCGCCGCAAAGAACTGTCTGCTGGTGGTCAGCGCTCACGCCGGAGACTTCGTGTGGCGCGCCGCCGGAGCGATTGCGCTCTCGACCTCGCGAGGTGAGCGGGTGGTGGTGCTGTGCCTTAGCTACGGTGAGCGCGGAGAATCCGCCAAAGCATGGCGCGATGGACTGCAACTCGATGACATCAAGGCATTGCGGCGTTCCGAGGCGGAGAATGCGGCCGAAGTGCTCGGCGCCGAGATTCAATTTCTTGACGCCGGGGACTACCCGCTGCGTGAGACCGACGAGCTGACCGATCAGATCGTGCGGGTGTACCGCGATGTCGAACCGACTGTCGTGCTGACCCACACCCTCGCCGATCCGTACAACGGTGATCATCCCGCCGCCGCTCGCTTGGCCATGCAGGCCCGCATCCTGGCCCAAGCACCCGGGTACGATGCGCCGGGCGAGCCGCTCGGCGCTCCTCCGGTCTTCTTCTTCGAGCCCCACCAGCCTGAACAGTGCGCCTTTACCCCGAACGTGCTGCTTGATATCACTGACGTGTTCGAGCTGAAACGCCAGGCGATGCAATGCCTTGGTGCCCAAACACATATGTGGGATTACTACGCGCAACTGGCCAAGCGTCGCGGCGCGCAACTGGTGCGCAATGCCGGACCGAACCTCGGGCTTGCTCACTCGGTAATGGCCGAAGCGTTCATGCGGGTGTACCCGCAGGTCACGAGCGTGCTGTCGTGAGCGGGGTTATCGTCACCGATTGCCCCCGTGCTTGCCTGG
>JAYTVF010000437.1:0-3336 GCA_043744155.1 Acidimicrobiia bacterium
GGCCACAACGATGTACCTTCCACAGGGGCCGACGCGGTGGTACTGAACGTGACAGCCACGGGCGCTCTGCGTGGAGGCTTCGTCACGGCCTACCCGGCAGGTCAAGCCGTCGCGGGAAGCTCGAATTTGAATATCGATCACGCTGGTGAGACTCGGGCCAACCAGGTCATCGTGAAGCTTGGTGCCGGCGGCGCTGTGAGTCTCTTCACCGACGGTGGCACCGACCTCATCGTCGACGTGTCGGGCTATTTCACCAGTGATACCGCTGGCCTGTCCCGGTCTGGCCTGTTCGTGCCGGTAACACCCGGCCGGGCCTTCGACACGCGCGATACCACTATCTCGGCCTCCAAGCCTGGGCCGGGCGCGTCGTTCCAGGTGCAGATGAGCGGCTATGCGGGTCTTCCGTCGGGCGATGTCAGCGCCATCGTGCTGAACGTTACGGCTGTCGATGCCACCAACCCTGACTTCGTCACGGTCTGGCCCGAAGGCACACTGGTCACCCAGAGCAAGGTTGATCCGACGCCTAGTGGTCTACCGGGCGTGTCGAGCCTCAACCTTGATGCGGCCGGACAGACCGTGCCGAACCATGTGACCACCTTGGTCGGATCGACCGGTCAGGTCTCGATCTACACCCACGGTGGTGCCCATCTGCTTATCGACATTCTCGGCTGGTACACCAACGGTCTGGTTATGGCCGCAGTGTAGCTCTTGTTGAGGGTGGGCCGGATGATCTATTGATCATCCGGCCCTTCGTCGTTTTGTAGGCCGAATTGCTCAGTCACCTCGATATTTGACGCACATTTGATCCAAAAACACTATGTATTGTTTGTAAAGGAATGGGCAAGTATTGGCAGATACCCAGATCCGGCGAATACAAACAGTCGTCGTTCACCCTTAGAGGAGCAACACCATGGTCAGCATGAAGCGAGCGGGGATCGTGGCGACAGCAGTCGCCGCACTCATTGGAATGGCAGCCGTCGGTAATGCCGCGCACGCCGCCACCACCCCTGGAAGTACCGGCGACTCCGGCATCGGGTACCAGTCAGCCGTTTTGCTGAGCGGCGTGCCGACCTGCGACACGGCCACGGGCAAGGTCGACGTTGCGTGGACCTACACCTATACCACCGATGCGCTTGACCTCACCGTCAACATCCTCTCGGCCTCGAGCGGCGGCATCACCACTGGCCCGCGGTCGTTGGCCGCGCAGGCCACGCCAGTCAGTCGGGTGCTTACCATCACGGGCACCACTGCGCAGGCTACCGCTGGCACCACCCTTACCCAGGCTGTCGCCTACAGCGTGACCCGCACGGGTCTGGCGGCCCCCATTAACAACAGCCTGACCGCCACCGTCGATACGGGCGCTTGCGTGCAGGTCACCACGACGACCACGGTTGCGCCCACTACCACCACGACGATTGCAGCGACCACCACCACGACGGCGGCTCCCGTCGTCACCACGGCTGCTCCCGTGGTCACCACGACGGCTGCTCCGGTTAACACCACGGCCAAGGCCACCACCACGACCGCCAAGGCTGTCGTGCTCGGCACGACCGCCCTCCCGGCCACCGGTAGCAACACCAACATTCTGCTGGCCATGGCTGCGGCCTTCGGCGTCATTGGTGCCACGCTGCTCTCGATCGACAAGAAGCGGGCACGGGCCTAATAGCCACCCTGCATCTATTTGTCTCGCTCAGGGGGGTCGCTTCGGCGGCCCCCCTGGCCGTTTTCGGACCTATCGGGTACGCAACCACCGTTCACCACGAGCGCGCCGAGGGTCGGTTCCCTCAAGCCGAGCACCCTCAGGCGCACGCGAACCCATGTTCACGGAGTGTGATGCCAGAGGGGGCCGGTAGACACACACAAGAATCCACACGCAACGGCTCGGCTGGTCGGCCAGGGTCTAGGCAATAATGACGACGACGTCACCGGCGCCGACCGTGTCGCCCGGTTTCACTTTTACTTCTTTGACCACGCCGCTCTTTTCTGCGTTGATCTGGTTCTCCATCTTCATGGCCTCGAGTACGACAACTGGTTGGCCGACGGTAACCTCGGCGCCGACCTCTACCAAGACCTTGACGATGGTGCCCTGCATCGACACAGTGACATCGCCCGATCCCGAGCCACCTGCACCTGCACTCGCAGCACGAGTAGGCTTTTTGGTGGACTTCGCCACGCCCGGCGCGGCGGCCATCGACTCAGGCACCCACATCTTCACGTCGAATCGCTTGCCGTTGACCTCTACCGTCGTGACGCGCTCGATGAGCGGGATCTCGTCGGAAGCCAGCGGTGTCGTCGGCTTCGTCGGATCGGCAATGCCAGAGAGGTCGAGCACCTCTTCGACCCACTTCGTCGAATGGGTCGCGTTGGCGAAGTCAGCATGGCGCAAGATCGCCAAATCTGCCGGGATCGTGGTGGCCACACCTTCGACCACCATCTCATCAAGGGCCCGGCACGCGCGGGCAATGGCAACGGTGCGATCGCGCCCCCAGACGATGAGTTTGCCGATCAGATTGTCGTAGTACTGGCTGATTTCATCGCCAGCCTCGTAGCCGGCATCGAATCGAGTGCCATAACCATCGGCTGTCTTTAGGGCGGTGATTTTGCCGGGCGAAGGTAGGAATTTCCCACCTGCAGGATTTTCAGCATTAATTCTTATCTCGATGCCGTGTCCGCGCCTATTTGCATTAATTTCGTCCTGGGTCATCGGCAGCGGCTCACCGGATGCAACGCGAATCATCCACTCGACCAGGTCGATGCCGGTGACGACTTCGGTCACGGGGTGCTCGACCTGTAGACGGGTGTTCATCTCGAGGAAGAAGAACTGCCCATCCTGATAGATGAACTCGACGGTTCCGGCCGAGAAATAGCCGACCGCCTTCGACACCTTGACCGCGGCCTCACCCATGGCTTGGCGCAGGTGATCAGGGAAGTCAGGGGCTGGGCTCTCCTCAATGAGCTTTTGATGGCGTCGCTGCGCCGAACAGTCACGCTCGCCGACCCACACCACGTTGCCGTGCTGATCGCCCACGATCTGCATCTCGATGTGACGTGGCCACGTGAGGTAGCGCTCCATATAGATCTCGTCGCGCCCGAAATAGGCCTTGGCTTCTCGCTGGGCCGACTCGACCTGCGAGAGGACCTCATCGGCGTTTCGTACGACTTTCATACCCCGGCCACCGCCGCCATAGGCGGCCTTGATGGCGATGGGGTAGCCGAACTCTTGGCCAAATTCCAAGACCTCATCGGGCGACTGGATGAACTGGGTGGTGCCGGGTACACAGGGTACATCGGCATTTTGGGCCGCGATTCGGCTCGACACCTTGTCGCCCATCACAT
>JAYTVF010000438.1:0-11481 GCA_043744155.1 Acidimicrobiia bacterium
GGCGCTTCGCAGTTCGAGGCGTACGTCGCCGGGAGAAACTTCGCCGATGAGCGGAAACCGGAACTCGAGGAACGGTTCGAGCCAGGCGATGTCGAAGTCGATGCCGTGCCGATTTAGATCGGCGACCACGTCGTGGATATCAGCACGCACATACCAGGGCAGCAGGAAGCGGTCGTAGAGATCGGTTCCCCACCGCACCAGCCGACCCGAATAGGGATCATCCCAGAAACGGGCGACGAGGCAACGGACCAGCAACGCCTGTACGAGGGCCATCTGCGGGTGCGGCGGCATCTCGAAGGCTCGAAGCTCCAGAATGCCCAACCGTCCCCGGTCGCTGTCGGGGCTGAACAGCTTGTCAATGCAGAATTCGCTTCGATGCGTGTTGCCGGTCAGGTCGACCAGCAGGTGTCGCAAAAGGCGATCGACCATCCAGGGCGGCACGTCCGCACCTTGGCGTGCGAGCTCGGCGAAAGCGATTTCGAGTTCGTAGACCGTGTCGCCTCGGCCTTCATCGACCCGAGGGGCCTGGCTGGTTGGGCCGATGAACTGGCCAGAGAACAGGTACGACAGTGAGGGGTGGTGTTGCCAGAATGTAACCATGCTCTGCAGCAGATCCGGGCGGCGCAGAAGCGGACTGTCGGCTGGCTTGGCTCCGCCGAGGGTGACGTGGTTGCCGCCACCGGTGCCCGTGTGGCTGCCGTCGAGCGAGAACTTTTCGGTGCCCAGTCGGGTCAGGCGGGCCTCTTCGTAGAGCGGTTCGAGCACGCTGCGTAGCTCTCGCCACGATGCGCTCGGTTGCACGTTTACCTCGATGACGCCGGGATCCGGTGTGACGATCAAGGTGATCAGTCGCGGATCCCGGGGCAGCGCATACCCCTCGATGACCACTGCGAGCGCGAGTTCCGATGCAACCGACTCGACCACGGCCAGCAGTTCGACGGCGTGTTCGGCGTTCTCGATCGGCGGGAGAAAGACGCGTACATGACCGTTGCGAACCTCAACTGCGAGCGCGGTCGGCGCGGCCTGGTGCCGGTCGGCGACGGTCGCAGCCAACGCGGGCAAGGTGCCTGCCGCGGGCAACGCGCCGCGTGCTTCGAATGGTGAACGCTCGAAATCAACCGGAAGCGGCGACCAGGTAAGGGAATCAAGCGGCAGCCGCAGACCCGCGGGCGAGTCGCCGGAAATCAGATAGAGACGGCCTCTGCGCAGGTTCCACGTGGTGGTACACCAACCATCTCCGGTAGGCGACGGGTGCAGCGGCATCACGAAGGCAACCGGCTCGGTGACCGGCCCGCGGAGACGTTCTACTAACCGTACTCGGGCATCGGGATGGGAAATGTCGTCCTCTGGCGTGACGTCAACGGTCGGTGGTTCACCCGCTGGAAGTCGGGCTTCGCGCCAGATTTGATCGACGGGATCCTCGTGCGCGGCGAGCAGATGGTGGGGTTCAAGTGCGAAGCGGGCGGCTACGCCGTTGGCGAACCGGCGAGCATCGGCGATGCTGGCGGATCCCGCCGACGTCGGGTCGGCCAGCAGGTCTCGACGTCGCCACAGGGGTTCGCCGTCGCGCCGCCAGACGATGCCGAGCTGCCATCGGGGTAACGGTTCACCCGGGTACCACTTGCCCTGGCCGTGCTGAATCAACCCGCCGGTGGCGAACCGGTCATGCATACGCCCGGCCAATTCCAAGGCGAGCGTTCGTTTGGCCTCGCCATCAGCGGCAGTGTTCCACTCGGCACCCTCCATGTCGTCAATGGACACGAAGGTCGGTTCGCCACCCATGGTGAGTCGAACATCGCCCGCGTCCAGGCGTTCGTCGACCGCCTCGCCCAGTTGATCGATGCACGCCCACTGCTCGGGGCTGTACGGCAACGTGACGCGAGGGTCTTGTCGAACGCGGTGCACCCTGTTCGAGAAGCCGAACTCGACTTTGGCGAAGTCGGTGCTGCCCGAAATCGGCGCCGCGGTCGACGGATGCGGGGTACAGGCCAGGGGAATGTGCCCTTCGCCCGCGAACAGTCCCGAGGTCGGATCGAGCCCGATCCACCCGGCGCCAGGTACGTAGACCTCGGCCCAAGCATGGAGATCGGTGAAGTCCGCGGTGGGACCATCGGCGCCGCTCAAAGACGGCTGATCGGAGGTGAGTTGTACCAGATAGCCCGAGGTAAACCGGGCGGCCAGACCAAGGTGACGCAATGCTTCCACCAGCAGCCAGCCCGAATCTCGGCAGGAGCCGATGCCCCGAGACAGGGTCTCTTCAGGGGATTGCACCCCGGGTTCCATCCGAATCGAATACTCGATGTCGCGATAGAGCCGTTGGTTCAACCCGACCAGGAAGTCAGCGATCGGTGTGCCCGCCGAGGGCCGCCGAAGGCCCGACAGCCATGCCTGCAAGCGCGGGCCCAACGGGGCGGCAGGTCGAAGGTAGGGCTCAAGATCGTTGGCCAGTTGCGGTTCGTAGGCGAACGGGAATGCCTTGGCCGACTCCTCGACAAAGAAGTCGAACGGGTTGATGACGGTGAGGTCGGCGATGAGATCAACCGTGATGTCAAGCAGGGTGGCGGGCTCGAGGAACACGAGTCGGGCCATGAAGTTGCCGAATGGATCCTGTTGCCAGTTGATGAAGTGCTCGCTGGGCGCGATCCGAAGGCTGTAGGCCACAATCGGCGTGCGGCAATGCGGTGCCGGTCGCAGCCGCAGCACATGCGGGTGAATCTCGACGGCGCCATCGAACCGATACGTAGTGCGATGCTCGATACCAACATGAATGCCCATGGGCACGTCCCCTTTGGGTTACCTCGGAAGGAGATGAAGGCCGTGAGCCTAGTAGGGGTGATCGGAATCAAGTGATCGAGGGGTCGGGCGTTTTGCGCTTTCGCCTGGAGTTCACGGTGACGAAACACGGACGTGAACGAGCCGATACATTGCCGTCATAGCCTTGAGAGGATGACCATGGTTCAGCGTTTGACCAGACCTGGCTTTTGGGATGAGCTCATCGATGAGCACGGCGTGGCCCGGCCCGCTGCTGTCGGGCTCGTGCAGCAACTCGATGCCCTCGAGAGCTCTGGCCTGCAAGCCCGCCAGGAAATGGCTGATCTCGAAGTGCGTGCGATGGGCATCACGTTCACCGTCTACGACGACGGCCAGGGTATCGACCGGGCATGGCCGTTTGACGTCGTACCCCGCGTGATCGCCGCCGCAGAATGGCGAGAGATCGAACGGGGTCTCGCCCAACGGTTGAAGGCATTGAACATGTTCATCGACGACCTCTACAACGACCAACGGGTCATCGCCGATGGAGTGTTTCCGGCCGAGCTTTTAGCCGATTCGAAGAATTTTCGAGAGGAATGCCGGGGTATTCGACCGAAATTCGGGGTGTGGGCCCACATTTGCGGGAGTGACCTGGTACGTGACGGTGACGGAACGATGTACGTACTGGAGGACAACCTTCGGGTGCCATCGGGCGTCAGCTATATGCTCGAAAACCGGCTGGTGTCCAAGCGGGTGTTCGGTGACCTTTTCCATCGCCAGAGCATCGAGCCGGTCGATGGCTATGTGGAAGAGCTGTACAAGTTGCTGTGCTCTTTGGCCCCCGACGACGAGTCAGAACCCAACGTCGTCGTGCTCACCCCTGGAACATTCAACTCCGCCTACTTTGAGCACAGCTTCCTGGCCCAACGGATGGGAGTTGAACTGGTCGAGGGCCGAGACCTGGTCGTGGAAGATGACCGAGTCTTCATGCGCACCATCGCCGGACTCGAACCGGTGCATGTGATCTACCGTCGTATCGACGATGCCTTCCTCGATCCCGAGGTGTTCCGTGCTGATTCGACCCTGGGCGTCCCTGGCCTGATGCGGGCCTGGAAGGCCGGCCATGTGGCCATCGCCAATGCGCCTGGGGCGGGCGTCGCCGACGACAAGGTGGTGTACGCCTGGGTGCCTGCACTGATCCGCTATTACCTCGGCGAGGAACCAAAGATCGCCAACGTGCCAACGTATCGATGCCTCTATGACGACGAACGGGCCTTCGTGTTGGCGAACCTGCGCGACTTGGTGGTGAAACCCGCTAACGAGAGCGGCGGCTACGGCCTCATGATCGGCAGTCGGGCAACCGATGCCGAACTGGCTGCCGCCGCGGCCGCAATAGAGTCCGATCCGAGGAACTGGGTGGCGCAACCGATTCTTGCGCTGTCTACCGCGCCAACGCTTTGCGACGGCAAATTAGCACCGAGACATCTTGATCTCCGGCCGTTCATCCTGTCCGGTGCCCACCAGTACGTGACGACCGGCGGCCTCACACGCGTGGCGCTGCGAGAAGGATCGCTCGTGGTGAACTCATCCCAGGGCGGCGGCAGCAAGGACACCTGGATCGTGCAGCAATGAACCGTCTTCTGGCCCGGGTCGCCGAGAATCTCTATTGGGCCGGCCGCTACCTGGAACGGGCCGAAGACACCGCTCGCATCGTGCTGCAACACACCAACATCATGATCGACATGCCCGATTCGGTGGCCCTCACCTGGGATCCGCTGCTCTCCATTCTCGGTGATCCAGACATTGGCCACGGCGTCATTGGCGAGTCAGCAATCATCAATTATCTGGCCTGCGATCTCAAGAACGCCGGCAGTATCGTGGCCAGTATCGTGGCCGCGAGAGAAAATCTACGCACCACGCGTGAGGTGCTGCCTCGAGCGGCCTGGCAGGCGATTAATGATCTGTTCCTTTACGTCGGTGATCACTACTCCGACGCCGTTCCACGTGCCAGCCGCGCCCGGTATCTGAGCCTGGTCGTCAGTGAATCACAGCGAATCGTCGGCATTTTGTCGGGCACGATGAGTCGTGACGCGGCCTACAGCATGATGCGACTCGGCCGAAACATCGAGCGAGCCGACATGACCACCCGAGTGCTCGACGTGCGCGCCGGCAGCCTCATGCGCGGAATCGGTGGCGCTTTTGACGACATACAGTGGGTGGGCGTACTGCAGTCGCTGTCGGCGCTGCAGATGTACCGGCGGGCCACCCGTGCGCCAATGGATGGCGACTCTGTCGTGAGATTCTGCCTTCAGGCCCGGCCGTTCCCCCGATCCGTCGCACACTGTCTCGGCGAAGTCACCCATTGCCTCAATGCGCTCCCCGATCGGCCCGTACTGCAAGATGCCTGTGAGAGTGCCACCAGCGAACTCGCCGCGCTGGTCCTACGCGATCTGAACGGCGGTGAACTTCACCGGTTGATGGACGGCTTGCAGCACTCCATCGGCGACATTCACGTTGCGGTCGCGGACTGCTACTTCGGTGGCGCAGAGCGTGTCGAATAGCGCCCGACGCTGGTCTGGTGACGGCGGGCCTCGGTGGGGCATGCTTGTCGGGTGCTTCACTTCGCCGCGTACGGAAGCCACACGCAGCCGGAACGGTTTGACGAGGTGACCGACACCGCTGGCAACACGCGAGCTCACTGGCCTGCGTTGCTCGACGCCTTCGAAAAACTCGGTTGCCCCGAGCTTGCCCGTCGAGGCTCGGCGGCCGAACGACTCGTCGCTGCGGCTGGCTTCGTCACCCCCGACGCGAACGGACGCACCGTCGATCCGGTGCCCCTGGTGTTCGCGGCCAACGAATGGGAACGGCTGAGTGCAGGCATCGCGCAAAGAGTCGAGTTGCTCGAGCACATCGCGGCAGACCTTTACGGAGCTCGGTCACTGGTGCAGCGCGGGTTACTGCCGGTAGACGCAGCGCTCGGCGGTCTTGACTACCTTCCCGCCGCTCACGGCTGGGTGCCGTCGGGCCCCCGACTTAGCCGCTACGCCGCCGATATCGTGCGCGACGCATCGGGTCGGTTCCTCGTGGTGGCCGATCATACCGAAAATCCGGTAGGTGCAGGTCAGGCGTTGCTGTTGCGTTCGGTGTTGACACGACTCTTCGGGGTAGAGCATCGCAGTCTTCGGGTCCAGCCCCTCGGACCATGGTTCGATACGTTGCGTACCGCCCTAGCCGAACTGGCACCGACGCAGGCACCGTCGGGCCGCGTGGCGGTGCTCGCTCCATCCCCTCTGCATGTCGACTACGCCGAACAGGCGCTCTTGGCCACCCACCTTGGGTACAACCTGGTGGATGCGGGTGACCTCGCCGTACGCACGGGACGCCTGTACCTCCGAGCGATTGGCGGGATGGAACCTATTGGCGTGCTGCTGCGGGCGGTACCCGACAGCGCACTCGACCCCCTCGATATCACCCCGGCGACCGCGATGGGAGTCGCCGGAATGGTGCAGGCGGCGCGCTGCGGTCGGCTTGGGCTCTCGAACGCGGCTGGCTCAAGCGTCGTCGGCGGATCTCGTCTCCACCGTTTCCTTCCCCAATTGTGTCTTGAGTTGCTCGGTGAAGAACTTTTGCTCCCCAGCGTCATGAACACCGTCGGACGAGCCACAACCGTGGCGCTCCGGGCCGGAGAGCTAGAGGCCAGCGCGTACACAATGCGCGTCCACGCCGTACGCCATGCCGACGGAGTTGCCGTCCTCGCCGGTGGCATCGCACATTCAACTGGTGGGATCAAAGACGTCTGGGTGGTCGGCGGTTCGGATCCATCAGCGCGCAGCACGCCATCGAGCGGCGTGCTGACGCTGCATCCAATCGATCTGCGTGACTCGTTGCCGTGCAGGGCCGCAGAAGCGCTGTTTTGGCTCGGACGCAACGCTGAGCACGCCGAGAGTGTCGCCCGATCGGTACATGTGGCGCTGTCCACGTTCCGCGTCGACCCCGACCTGAACGACATCGAAGGCGGTGCGTGGGGGCAGCGGGTCACCTCGGTACTGGCCCTCATCAGTGGGGCGCCAGCCGAAGGCACTGCGGCGCCAGCCGAAGGCACTGCGGCGCCAGCCGAAGGCGCTGGCAAGGCCAGCGGGCCGGCGAGCATGGTCGGCCCATCTCGTGACGCTCTGTCGAACCGCCCCGACGCGCTCGCCAACACCTTGGGCCACCTCGTCTCGAACGCGGCGACCGTCCGGGAATTCCTTTCAACTAGCACATGGCGCCTCACCGACGCCGTGCTCAGCGAACGAAACCTGCTCGTACAGCCAGCCCAGATCAATGGCATCGACCTGCTCGACCTCCTCGACCGTACCCTCTCATCTCTCACCTCCCTCTCGGGATTGATGCAGGAAAGCGTCGTGCGCGGACCCGGATGGCGGTTCTTCGATCTCGGCCGCCGTCTCGAACGCGCTCGACTTCTCGTCACGACACTACGGGCCGCATTCTCGGTGCCCGCACCGATGTTGGTCGAGGGCGCCATTGGCGAGTTCGTGCTGGCATGCACCGAGAGCCTGGTCGCATACCGGCGTCGCTACCGCACCGACATCGAACTGGACTCGCTTTTCGACCTGCTGATCGTTGACGACCGCAATCCGCGCTCGCTTGTGTTCCAACTCGACCGCATCGCCGAAGACCTCGCAACCCTTCCGGATCGAGCGGGCCGCGGGACCGAGGCCGAACTGCTCGGACAAATCACCGGTCTGCTCGCCTCGGTGCGAGCAGACCGGCCGTGCGAATCGGTGCTGCTGCACATCGATGACCTGCTGGCGACGCTGGTGCGAGACGTGGGCACTACTTGGTTCGCACCGCTTCCTGGCGCCCAAGACGTTACGACCGAGGCACAATGATCACGTACCAGGTACGTCACCGCACCACGTATCGGTACGACGCCGAGATGACTGCCGGTCACACCGTCGCCCACCTCGTACCGCGCACCACCCCAACCCAAACGGTGCGCACATCCCACATTAGGAGTACACCGACCGCCGCGGAGCAGCACACCTGGATCGACGTCTTCGGCAACCTGTGCACGTATCTGTCCATTGAACAACCGCATAGGCGACTCGAAGTCGAAGTCCTCAGCGAGGTTGTGGTGAGCCCGCCAGTCGTCCCCACTGACCGACCCTGGGCGCAGGTCGTGGCCGAAGGTGCCGACGATGTCACCCTCGAAGGGCAGCTGGCCCAATGGTGCTCGCAGGATTCACCACATGCGGCCAGATCACCGGCGCTGGCCGACTACGCACGAACGTCATTTCCCTCTGATGGCGGGGTTATCGACGGCCTGCGAGACCTTTGCGTACGCATCTTCAACGACTTCGCCTTCGACCCAGCCGCCACCGACATTTCCACGCCCCTCGACACGGTGCTGACCAATCGTCGAGGAGTCTGCCAAGACTTCGCGCACTTGGCGATTGGTTGCCTTCGTTCGCTCGGCCTACCAGCTCGCTATGTCAGCGGCTACCTGGAAACCACGCCGCCACCCGGCGTGCCCAAGATGGTCGGTGCAGATGCATCCCACGCATGGTGCTCGGTGTACCTCCCCGGTTTCGGCTGGGTTGACGCCGACCCGACCAACGCCATGCTGCCACCCGACCGACATATCACGACGGCATGGGGACGCGACTACGCCGACGTGGCCCCGCTGCGTGGCGTCACCTTCGGCCCGCCAGCCACCCAAACCCTCAGCGTATCGGTTGACGTCATTCGTCTCCCTGATGAGCATCCCGTCGCCGGTCGATAGCACTCTCGGCGTTGCCCGTGGAGAGCGAGAGTCAGAGTTCGCCTGCGTCGAGCAACGCGAGTACCTCGTCGGCTCGGCTCCGAACTGCGTCAAGATCGCTCAGTCGTTCGGCGGCGCGCACCTGTTGTACGACTCGAGCATTGTGCGATAGGCGGTCACTGTGACGGGCGAGAAAGTCCCAGTACAGCGTGGTGAACGGGCACGCATCCGGGCCAGTTCGTTGCTTGCGGTCGTAGCGACAGCCCTTGCAGTAGTCACTCATACGGTCGATGTAGGCGCCACCCGCCGCGTAGGGCTTGGTCGACATCTGCCCACCATCGGCATAGAGCGCCATGCCAATGACGTTCGGCAGCATCACCCATTCCGCTCCGTCGACAAAGCTTGACCACATCCACTCAGTAAGTTCCCACGGATCGATACCAGAGAGCAGACCAAGGTTTCCGAGCACCATGAGGCGTTGAATGTGATGCGCCCACCCGTGATCATGCACTGCCTGCATGGTGATGTGCAGACAGCGCATCTGTGTCGGCTTACCGAAGAAAACTGGGGGCAACGAGCGGCGCGCGCCCAGTACGTTGGCCGAACGGTAGTCGGGCATCCACAACCAGTAGAGCCCCCATACGTACTCACGCCAGCCGATAACCTGGCGGATAAATCCTTCCGCCGACGCTATTGGGATAGAACCGTTGCGATATGCAGCCTCGACGGCATCGCACACCTCACCAGGATGCAACAGACCGACGTTCATGTAAGGGCTCAGTAGCGAGTGCGCCAGGTGCCAGTTGGTCGACAACATGGCGTCTTCGTGGGGGCCGAACCGCGGCAAAATCGTGTCGACCGCGTACTGCAGGCGACGGAGCGCCTCGCTGCGACTGGTCGCCCACGTGCCATCGGGTTCGGCACCCCAACACGATGACGGCAGTACATCGAGCACCTCACGGTCGACGTCGTCGAGCGCAGTGGTGATCGGTGGCGGCCAGGAGCGACCGTCTTTGGGTGGTGGCTCACGATTATCGGCATCGAAATTCCAACGGCCGCCAGCGGGCTCGGCGCCGTCCATGAGATAGCCAAGACGTTGTCGCTGCCACCGGTAGAAATCCTCCATTCTCAGTTGCTTGCGACCGCTGGCCCACGCCGCGAAGTCGTCAAAGTGACAAAGGAACTGGTCGGAGCGGACGATCTCCACGTTCAGCCGCTTGAGCAACAACAGCCCGTCCCACGACGCCGGCTCGGTTGCTCGTACTCCCGCAGGCGCGAACTCGGCGACGTGGTCACGAAATCCCTGTTCCAACGACGGTGCATGCCGATAGTCGACGTCGAAACCTTCCCCCCGAAGCTCGATGGCGAAGCGACGCATGCTGGTGACCACGAGATGGGCACGCTGTCGATGCCACCGCTTGGACTCGAGCTTTGCCGTGCTCTCGATAAGTAACAACCGACACGTTCGCGGCGATGCAACACCCAGCGCGCCGAGCGAACGATGCAACTGATCTCCGAATACCCAGACGGTGGGAAGCGACTTTACCTTCACCATCGGAGGGTAACCCGGCGGTCCGGTGCGACGTCGAGCCAACGTTGCCGCCACTCAGGCCGACCCTCGTGAGCGCATGCTCAGACGGTGACGGTTTTCGGCCAGAATGATCACAGATACGAGGTGGCGCATCGCGCCGGAACAGGGGACCGGGATGAAGACAAGTACCGATCGCATTTTGACCACGCATGTGGGCAGCCTCGGGCGGCCCCATGATCTGCTCGACATGCTCAAAGAGCGCGAGCACGGGCGGCCCTACGATGCCGATGCCCTCGCCGCTGCGGTCACCGATGCCGTCGCCGATCGAGTTCGCATTCAGGTCGAGATGGGCGTCGACATCGTCACCGATGGCGAGATGTCCAAGACCAGTTTCGTCGACTACGTGAAAGACCGCCTCGGCGGTTTCGAGATCGATGAGGCGGCTTCTGGTGGTGTACCGCCATCGTGGCAGGCCGAGATCGACATGTTCCCCGACTACTACGCCGGGTACATGAACAAGTACGCCGCGGCCGTCGCTCCGTTGCGGCGCATCAAGTGCACCGGTCCGGTCAGCTACGCCGGTCATGCCGCACTCCAGGCCGATATTGCCAACCTGAAAGCAGCCGTTGCGCGCCATGATGGTGTGACCGAGGTGTTCATGCCGTCGACGACACCCAACACCTACGGTCGCAACGAGCACTACACCGATCCCGACGAATACCTCAACGCGGTCGCGAATGCGATGCGCGAGGAGTACCAGGCAATTGTCGACGCTGGCTTTGTGCTTCAGATCGATGACCCCGGTCTCATTGACACGCTCACCGATCCGACCCGTTCGGTCGCCGAACGAGAGCAACGCGCCAATCAAAAGATCGATGTTCTCAACCACGCCCTACGCGACATTCCAGCCGACCGGATCCGTCATCACACCTGCTACGGACTGAACCACGGCCCCCGGTTGACCGATGTCGATATGGCCTATGTCGCCCCGTTCATGCTGCGGGTCAAGTGCGAAGCGCACAGCTTCGAGGTGGCCAATCCCCGTCATCAGCATGAGTGGACGATCTGGGAGGACATCAAGCTTCCCGATGACCGCATTCTTATGCCCGGGCTTCTGGGCCACGCCAACAACTATGTCGAGCATCCGGAACTGATTGCTCAGTACATCATGCATTACGCCGGTCTGGTCGGGCGCGAGCGTGTGGTTGCCTCATCCGATTGCGGGTTCTCCTCGCGCGCGTCCTACGCCCCCGAGGTTCATCCAACCGTAGCCTGGGAGAAACTCCGCGCCCTCTCCCAAGGTGCAGAGATCGCCAGTCGAGCGCTCTGGAGCTAACCACAATGCCGTTCAGTTAGGCGCGTGAGATGGGTGATGTGGTGGGACGAGCCGACCGGCGTTCGCACACAACCGGCCCGCCAAAAGCACACAACCCCT
>JAYTVF010000439.1:0-3301 GCA_043744155.1 Acidimicrobiia bacterium
CTCGTTTCGGCCGACCTGCGGCGACCTCAGGTGGAACATTTGGCCTCGGTCGACTCGATGAGTGGCCTCGTGGAACTCCTTGACCAGATGGCTGAGGCAAAGCTGCAACGCCCAGCGGTCAACGCCAGAAACACCAGAACGAGGCCCGACCGCCTCACCGGAGTCGCCAACATCGAGGCGTACTGCCATGAGGATGCGCCTCGTCTTTGGTTGCTTCCGGCTGGCCGTCACATGGCAAACCCTGTCGAGATTCTCGGATCCGCAGTGGCTCGGGAGTTCTTCACTCATGCTGCTGATCAGTTCGACATCGTCATTGTCGATTCCCCACCGCTGCTTGCTGTTGCCGACGCCGTCGTCCTGTCTCAGTTCGTCGACGGGGTGGTCGTGGTGACATCGGTCCGCAAGACTCCCTACGTTGCGTTAGTTCGAGCCATCGAAGTGCTTCGGAGCAGCCAACCTCGAATACTCGGTCTGGTGCTCAATCGGGTGCCTCTTCAGGGAACGTACGGATATGGCTCCGGCTACACGTCCAGACTCTCCGACGACACCGAGTCGACCGGGTCAGTCCGTGGCCGCGCCCGTTCGCTGATCACGTCCGTCCGCCGATCTCGCGGCTCGCGAGCCGCGTAGGTGGCCATGACAACCGACGGTTTTGCGGTATCCGGGAGCGGGACTGAGGACGCCCCGTTCGACGTTGCCTTCGTCGGTTCCGGTCTGTCGGGCACATTTGCGCTTATCCGCGTACTAGAGAGACTCATAGCCCGGAGAGATTCGCCTGCACGGCGCCTGGTGACCATCGAACGGTCCGGTGAATTTCACGCCGGCGTGCCGTACGGTCACCGATCAGGAACCAACGCTTTCTTGATCACGAATCTCGATAGCTTTATGCCAATGCCCGAGCGCCCTCGGTTCGAGCAGTGGCTCACCGACAATCGTGGCTGGATGTTCGATGCCTTTCAAGAGGGTGGCGGTGAGCTTTCCCAGGCGTGGCTCGATCGTTACGCGACGCAGATTGTTGGGTGCGAGTGGGGCGGGCTCTATCTCCCGCGCTACTTGGTGGGCCTCTATTTACGAGACCGGGTCGAGGATTTGCTCGCCGAGGCCAGCGCCGCTGGTGTGGCCGACCATTTCACCCTCATCGGCGAAGTAGCCGACCTCATCCCGACGGACGATGGTTACCAAATCTGCAGCTTCTCCGATGGTCCAACGGTGCGGAGTCGCACGGTGGTACTCGGTCTGGGCATGCCCGCGGCGCAGAGATTTGGCTTTCCCTCCGCTGCATGCGAGTCACCGATCTGCCTCATCGATGACCCGTACGACCCGGGGGTCACTGTGGCGATGGAACAGATAGAGCGGTGCCTCGTGTCAACCGCTACCAATGCCAAGGCTGAGGTGTTGATCATCGGCGGCAACGCCAGCGCCCTCGAGATGATTTTCCGCCTGGTCGACAACGACCGGATTCGCCCGTTGCTCGGTCGCATCTGGGTGACATCACCAAGCGGGGTACTCCCCCGTCGGCTTATTCCGCCCAATCCGCTTGTGAAGTTCGACCCTACCCATATGGACGCGTTGCATGGGTGCTCGATAGTGACGGCCCAAGACATTCACCACGCGATGCGGGCCGACATCGAGGCGGGCGATGACCAAGCTCTCGCCATCACGGACACGCTCGCGCCCATCTTCGGGCGTTTGGGAGCTCTGCTGGCCCGCCTTGACCGCGAGGAAAAGTCCGCCTTTGCTACGACCTGGGGTCTGAAATTGGTGCGCCTTCAGCGACGGGCTGGCGCCGACTTCTCCGACATGATCGATGCACTTGTGGCTGACGATCGACTTCGCGTCCTGCCAGGCGCGTTCATCAGGGTCGAATCAAGTACCGACGAGGGCGCTACTTTTGTTTACCAGGCCGAGGGCGATGAAACGGGGCGAGCACATCCGACGCCAATGCGGGCCATCGTGAATTGCACCGGATCGGCTTCGTTGCATGGTGCTGGATCCCGTGGACTGGTCGAGACGCTGGTGGCGCGTGGCATCGTGCAGCTAAACGATTCGGGCCGCGGGGTGGTAGTCGACGATGCGTTACGAGCCAACCACGGCCTGTTTGTGCTTGGCCCATTGATGTCTGGGAACGTCATTGGCGACGCGCCCGTCTGGCACATGGAGGACTGTGGCAGGATCATGTCCTATGCGGGCCTACTCGCCGAGTCGGTTGCAGCGCCCGATCAAAGTGCCGTTGCTGCCCGCTAAGCAGCGACCGTCGGCCAAAATCGGTGCGGTGGCCGGGTGGTTTGCAACGTGTCTTCTCGGTTCCATCGTTGTTGCCGAATTCCTGGGTACCAGTCGCTTTGCTCCCATGGTTTTCGCCCAGGCCATCCTGCCCTTCATCGTTGTCGTCGGCGGGCTTCTGTCCTTCGGCGCAGCGTTTCGCCGACGACGGGCTCTTGCGGTCGTGTGCGCTACCTTGGTTGTGGCATTGACCGTCATCGCGCTCTGGCCTCTTCGCCCTTACGCGCTCCCCGTCCCCATGCCGAGCGAGCCGAGGCTGAGCGTCGCCTTCGCCAACGCACTCGACCGTGCCAGCAATTCTGACAAGGCAGATTCGCTGGTGGCAACCGGTGCCGATGTGCTGGTAGCAGTTGAGGCCTCGGAATCGTTCCTGAAAGACATGGATCGCAGTAACGTTCAGGCCGAGTATCCATACCTGGCGCGAACCGGGCAGGACTATCAGGATCGGGTAGGCATCTGGTCCAGATATCCCATCGCGAACGTGAAGCCGATGAGGTTCGGCCATGCAGCCGCATTGATATCACTCACGGTGGACGGGCATGATGTCCGACTTTTGGCTGCTCATCTATCCAACGGTGTCACCGGGTCTTATGATTCGTGGAAGACCGACCTCGCCTCCATTGCATCGGTGGCGGCAACGCTAACCGGCCCTGTACTCGTTGTCGGCGATTTCAATGCCACTCTGGCCCATCCAGCCCTTCGAATCATGCAGAACTTTGGTTATCGGGAAGTGCACAGTTGGCTAGGCCACGGGCTGCGACCGTCGTGGCCAATGAACGCGTCGCCCCTGCCGCCATTGATGCGCATCGATCACGCCTTCGTTCGCGGCGGTGTCTTGCCGCTCTCGGTGCGGGATTTCACACTTACAGACAGCGATCACCGCGGATTCGTGGCTGACTTCGTCCTACGCAGTTAACTCTCGTCTAGGTCACGTCTGGCTCTAGTCTATTTTCTGGCCACACACACGCATAGCAACATGTTCCAGATTTCTTGTTGCCCCAACGCACTCAAAGCTGGT
>JAYTVF010000440.1:0-11363 GCA_043744155.1 Acidimicrobiia bacterium
GGTGACGTCGGGGAAGGCATGCTCGAAGTCGAGGATGTTGGTGAAGTCGGCACCGCGAAACTTATAGATCGACTGGTCAGAGTCACCAACTGCGGTAACCGCGTGATGGTGTGCGCCAAGCAGCAGCACGATCTCATTCTGGGCCTTGTTCGTGTCCTGGTACTCATCGACCAGGATGTGTTCGAACCGTTCCTGGTAGTGCTGCAGGGCTTCGGGGTGATAGCGGAACAACCGAACAGTATTGGTGAGCAGGTCGTCAAAGTCCATCGCTCCGGCTTTTTGCAGGCGAGCCTGATACTCGGTGTAGATGTCCGCGATCTTTCGCTCGAAGATCGAGGTGACGCGGGCGGCGTAGTCGGCGGGGAAGATCAGGTCGTTCTTAGCCTTGCTAATAGCCGAATGCACCCCGCGCGAGGTGAACTTTTTAGCGTCGAGGCTGAGGTCACGAATGACATAGCTCGTGAGCCGCTCGGCGTCGGCCTGGTCATAGATAGTGAAGCCTGTGGGATACCCCAAGCGGCCAGCGTCACGGCGCAGAATGCGCACGCACGCCGAGTGAAAGGTCGACACCCACATCTTGGCCGCCACCGGGCCGATGAGGGCTCCCACGCGCTCACGCATTTCTTGCGCGGCCTTGTTCGTGAACGTAATGGCCAGGATCTGCATGGGGCTGACGTTGTGCTCGCGGATCAGATGAGCAATGCGATGAGTCAAAACACGGGTCTTGCCCGAACCCGCGCCAGCCACGATGAGCAACGGCCCATTGATATGCACGACCGCGTCGAGCTGATCGGGATTCAAGCCATCGGCAGCGGTAAAGGGCATCGTGGGTCCATCTTACGGGAGGGGTGCGCGCCGTTCCGGGTAGGCCAGAATCTCGTGCCGAACGCGAGATCGCGGTCGTGCACATAGCCTTCCGACATCATGGACTGCGGCGCGCTGCTTTTCGACCTCGACGGTACGCTTGTCGACTCGTCGACGGTTATGGAACGCACCTGGTCGACCTGGGCGCTGATGCACGGATTCAACCCGAAAGTGGTGGTCGGGCTGGCCTATGGCCGCCGACCGATCGACACCTTGCGTGACTTCTTACCGAACGGAAATCTGTATAGCGAAGTCACCCGCCTCGAAGCAATCGAGCTGTCGGAGCTCGATCAGGTCGTCGCGCTCCCCGGCGCGCAGGACGCGCTGCGTATGGTGCTCGACAACCAATGGGCCGTAGTCACCTCGGGTAGCCGCAAGCTGGCGTTAGGTCGGATTGAGGCCAGCGGTTTGCCGCGCCCGAAAGTACTCATCACCGGTGACGATGTCGGCCGAGGCAAACCCGACCCCGAGGGCTACATGGCCGCCGCCCTACGCTTGGGTCGTAACCCGGCCGACTGTCTGGCCTTCGAGGACGCCCCGAACGGACTCGCCGCGGCCCGGGCCGCGGGTTGCACCGTTGTGGCTCTCACCACCACACATTCCGCCGGGCGATTGCAGGGGAGAAACGCCCACGGCATCGTGCCAAACCTGGCGTGGGTGCGGTTCGGTCGCAAAGATGGCCGGGTGCAGATCACCCTGAGGCACAGCACCTGACTGGATGCGTTGCGGTGCGCAAACCGAGCCGAACCTACGATGTCATCATGTACCTGTCGCCGAGCTTGCCGCTGTGACCCGCGTCGATGATGTCGCCGAGCGCGACGGTTGGCGATGCTGGCTGTGCGACGAGCCAGTCGATCGCAGTGCGTCGGGTAACGAGCCGCGAAGCCCGAGCATCGACACGATCGTCACCAAGGCCAAGGCCAAGAAGGGCCGATCAGCCGTCGGCGAGGAACGCCTAGCCCACCGGGCCTGTAACACCGGTAAGGGCGCAGTGACACCCATCGTGCGATGGTCCGAGGACCTGTTCGTCGTGGATCCGTCCCCGATTCTGGCCACGGTCGAGCGAATGGACCGCAAGGGTGGGCGCGAGGCCATGGCCCGGTGTCCCACCAAAGCCGACGCCCAAGCCGCCGCCACGTGGTTGCAGGATCGGCTTTCCCGCCTGTGCCCGGATTTGGCCCTTACGACGTCGGTCGAGGCCGGCGGAGGCCAATTTCTGCTCATTGTGCGCCGCGCCTGACATTCACCGTTGCGCGCCTTTGGCGCAGTGAACCTCACATCGCTCAGTCCTGAAGTTTTGATGCCAGGAAGCTGACCACCCGCTCGATGGCATTCTGGTCGGCTTCCTCGGTCAGCACGCTGTGGTCGCGTGGCCTTCGGCTCGGGATCTCGACAGCGAGGAATGCATCCCCCAGCTCGCGGCGAAGGGTATCGAAGCGGCCGCCCACCAATTTGTCATCGGTATACCGTAAGCCCAGCACCTCGCAGCCAGCCGCGGCCCGCGCCTTCACGACGGCTAGATCCGCCGCAGACAGGTTGAGGTCGGCGCTGTAGCGACGCCCTCGAATGAAAAGCGGATTGGAGGGCTGGCTCAACACCGGGGCGACGGTGTGCGCATCGAGCATCATGGTGAGAGCGAACCCGCCGGTAAAGCACATGCCCACGGCCCCGACCCCTGGCCCACCCAACTCGTGGTGTAAGGCTGCCGCCAGCGCTCGCAGCCATGTGGCAATCGGCGGTGTCTTCCCCAGCGCCAGTGCGGTGAACTCCTTCGACACGCATCCGTGCACCAGGGATCCCAGGCCATAGGCGGTCGACGGTTCGCTGCCGGGCGTACCGAACAGAGAGGGCATCACCACCGTGAATCCGGCGGCCACGACCCGATCGGCAAAGGCGATGACATTCGGTGTGACCCCGGGTATCTCGTGGATGACGATCACGCCGGGACCCGTGCCACGCCGATACGTCGGGAATGCTCGGCCCGCGCCATCGAACGAACCAGTAGTCCAACGATCGAGCAATGCCATCACGCCTCCTGCACGTACGAGAGTGCTCGGTTGGCCATCTCTTCGGCTCCCGCTCGAAAAGTTGTAATGGTTTCCTCGGCGTCATCAGCCATCTGTCCGTGCATATAGCGGGCCAGCACCCCTTCGCTGATGATGGCGAGGCGCCACGCCGAGAGCGCCTTGTAGTAGCCGATGTTCGACAGGTCGAGCGTGCTTTTGCTCGCGTAGCGAGCCAGCATTTCGTCGTAGCTTGGAAAGCCGCCGACGATCGTAGCGTCGCCGAGGCGACCACTGACCGATCGATCATCAGACCAGTAGATACTGACGTAGCCAAGGTCTGCCAGGGGATCGCCCAGGGTGCACAGCTCCCAATCGAGCACAGCCGCGATTCGACCGGCGGCCGGGTCACTCAGCGTATTACCCAAGCGATAGTCACCGTGAGTAATCGAGACAGCCTGCTGCGTCGGAATGGCTGCCGCCAGCAGGTCGCGTACCTGCTCGACCATGGCAAGCTCCCGAGTCTTGGACAGTTCCCACTGACCGCTCCACCTTTTCAACTGCCGGGCCACGTACCCCTCACGCTTGGCCAGATTCCCCAAACCAATGTCATCGGCGTCGACGGCATGCAGCGCAGCGAGCACATCGACCAGATCGAATCCAACCCGGCGTCGAGCCTCGCCGGTCATCTCCTCGGCTTTCTCGGGGGCATCGAGCACCACGCCGTCCACGAAATCCATCACGTAGAACGGTGCATCGTTCACCGAAACATCGGTACACAACCCGAGGGTCGTCGGCACCGGCACGGCAGTCTGACCAACGGCGGTGATGATACGATGCTCACGGGCCATGTCGTGGGCCGAGGCCAGCACGTGACCCATTGGTGGACGGCGAAGCACGAAGCGATGCCCGTTCGCATCGGTGACTTTGAACGTCAGATTCGAATGGCCACCAGCGATCACGTCGAACACCAGCGGCGGAGCGCAGCCTTCGATGTTCTCGATGAACCATGCAGTTACCCGCTGCTCGTCAACGCCTCGCATGGCGCGACGGTAGCCGAGGACGAGACCAAACGCCGTTGTGCGCGCTCAGCCTGGGCGGGCCGCACCGATCACATGGCCGTTGATACCCGACAGACTCACGGTCGATCCACTGAATGGGGCGTGGATGACCGTGCCAGCGCCGACGTAGATGGCGACGTGATGCACATCGTTGTAATAAAAGATGAGGTCGCCGGGCTGCACCTGATCGAGCGGCACGTGAGGCAAGCTGGCCCATTGCTCTTGCGAGGTGCGCTGGATACCGACCCCGGCCTGGCCCCAGGCCCAACTGGTGAGACCAGAGCAGTCAAAACCCTTGCCCGGCTGTGACATGGCGAACACATAGGGCGTGCCGAGCTGGCTGTATGCCGCAGCAACGGCACGGCCAGCCGCTCCGGACACGGCGGGCGGCTGTGGCGCGGGCGGAACAGTCGTCTTTGGCTTGGGAGCCTTGGTGGTAGCCACTGGCGGAGCGGTGGTCGCTACGACGCCAAGGGGTTGAGCGACGGCTGCCGTGACCGGGGCTGCTACCGCCTGCGCTCCGGGCTTGGCATCGGGCTTGACCGCAGGCTTGACGACGACGGCGGCTGGTCTGGCCGCATCGGCGACCACCGCAATGATCGTGCCGCTGATCTTGGCCGCAACCGTGGCGGGACCGGCCTCTTTGCCTTGCCGAAACGCCTCGCTACGCTGTCGAATGACGGCGGCTGCCTCGGCTTCAAGCTGACGCTGCGTGGCGATTTCGGCGTCTTTTATGGCCTGTACCAGCTCAGCGTCGTTTTGCTGAGTCAATACATCGAGTTCTGCCTGGGCCTTCGCGATCTGGGCCTGACTCTTGTCAAGGGCAACCTTCAGCTCGTTCTGACGCTTTTGCTTGGCGACCAGCAGACTCTTGAGCTTGTCGGTGTCTTGGCGAATGGCCTTGACTTGATCGGTCACATCGGCGGAACCACCAAGCAGCACCGAAGAGTAACCCTCTCGCTGAGCACTGTCATTGCCGATTCCGCCGGGAGCGAGAATTGTGCCGAGCCCGCTCGATGCCGAGCCGAGCATGTAGGAATTCACCGCAAACTGGAAGACCTGAGCTGACAGCTTGGAGATATTGGCGTCTTGTTGACCGAGTTGCACCTGAGCGGCGCCCACGTCACGGGCGATGGCATCGAGCTCGGTGTTCGCGCCGTTGATCTTGTCGGCGAGTACTTCTTGCTGTTCGCGCAGTTTGTCTTTCCGGGCCGCGATGCGGGCACCTTCGGCCTTTTTGTCCGACACCGTGTCCGCGTGCGCGGGCATTGCGATGCCGAACAAAAGCAGGATTGAGACCAGTGCCGCTGTGGTAACCCGTCTGGACATAACAACCCCCATCGTAGCAAGATTACAAACGTGTTGCGATCCGTAACACAAAACTTGATGAGGTTTGCACCCGCCCTACTCCCACTCGATGGTTCCCGGGGGCTTTGAGGTGATGTCGTAGGCCACCCGGTTCACGCCGGCGACCTCGTTGATGATGCGGCTCGACATGCGCTCGAGCACGTCGTAGGGCAGACGTGCCCAGTCCGCAGTCATCGCATCGTCGGAGGTCACGGCCCGGATGATGATCGGATATCCGTACGTGCGCTCATCACCCATCACGCCGACGGCCCGGATATCGGGCAACACGGCAAATGCTTGCCAGATCTCACGCTCGAGCCCTGCCGCTTTGATTTCGGCCCGAACGATAGCGTCGGCTTCTTGCAGAACGGCCACCTTATCGGGGGTGACTTCGCCGATAATGCGCACGCCGAGGCCCGGGCCGGGAAACGGCTGTCGCCACACGATCTCGTCAGGAAGACCTAGTTCGGCACCGATTCGGCGCACCTCATCCTTGAACAGGCTTCGTAGCGGCTCGACCAGAGCCAGAGTCATGTCTTCGGGCAAACCGCCCACGTTGTGGTGACTCTTGATGACCGATGCCTTGCCGTCGACGCCGCCACTTTCGATGACGTCGGGATACAGCGTGCCCTGCACCAAGAAGGTGGCGTCGGTGAGGCCGCCTGTGTTCTCCTCGAAGATGCGGATGAACAACTCGCCAATCGTCTTTCGTTTGGCTTCGGGTTCGGTGATGCCCGCTAGGGCCGCAAAGAATCGGTCGCCGGCGTCGACGTGAATGAGTTCGATACCCTGGTGACGGCGGAACGTGTCGAGCACCTGCTCGGTTTCGCCCTTGCGCATCAGGCCAATATCGACGTAGATACAGGTCAATTGCGCTCCAACCGCGCGGTGCACTAACGCTGCGGCCACCGATGAATCCACACCACCCGACAACCCACAAATGACGCGACCGGTGCCGACTTGATTGCGCACCGCCTCAATACCGGCCTCGATAATCGAGCCATCGGTCCAATCACCGTCGCATCCGGCCAGATCGAGGAATCGCTGCAGGAAGGTCATACCGTGCTCGGTATGGGCGACTTCAGCATGGAATTGAACGCCCCAGATGCGACGATCGTGACTCTCGATCACGGCCATCGGTGCTCCGGCGGTGCGGGCCGTCGCCACGAACCCGGGAGGTGTCTTGGTGACGGCGTCGAAATGAGACATCCAGACGTCGTAGCGGGCCGGCAAATCGGTGGCGACCAGCGAGCTCTCGGTGCCGGAAATACGATGCATGGTGGCGCGTCCGTATTCGCCGCTTTCGCTGCGACCGACCTCACCGCCAAGCTGCTGGGCGATCAACTGGGCGCCGTAGCAAATACCCAAGATCGGCACCCCCAGGTCATAGATCGCCGGGTCGAGCAGCGGGGCCCCCTCGACGTTCACGCTCTTGGGCCCGCCCGACAAGATGATGGCGGTCGGTGCCTTCGCCCGGACCATCTCCGCGCTGATCGAGTGGGGCACGATTTCGGAAAAGACATGTAACTCCCGAACTCGACGGGCGATCAACTGAGCGTACTGGGCGCCGAAATCAACGACGATGACCGTGTCACGAGAAGGGGTAGGCATGTGCCGCCTAGGTTACCGATGAGCGGCAGCGACCAAGCGAATCAGATCCACGATCCGCATACCGTTCAGTCGGCCGCGTGCGGGTCGGCCGAGGCCTTGTCACAGGCATCGGGGTGAGCGACCAGCCAGGCGCGAACCTCTGTCCCGGGAGACCTGGCCGATTCCTTTCGCCAGGCATCAAGGTAAGGCCAGGGAAAGACGGCCCCACGTTTGATCGACCATTCCGGGCTGGGGCACCACGGTGAAATGCCGACATGGGTGTGGCACGCCTCGGAGTCACCGGTGAGCCCGATGGTGCCGATGACATCGCCTGCCGTCACCGCCTGACCATCGCTCACGTCGATTCGCTCGAGGTGCGAGGTGTAGTAGCGCACCGCGTCGCCGCCGAGTATGGCCACCGATTTTCCACCTCGCAGGGCCGGGTTATCCGTCTTTTTGTCGTAGGTGTCTGCCGAACGCGCATGCACCACCACCCCCGTTGCCATGGCCAGAACCTCCGAACCGCAGTTCGCGAACACATCGGTAGCTGGGTATTCGCCGTGGGTATGGGCGTAACTGCTGTTGACTGAAGCGGCGAGCGGATACGAGTGGGCAATGTTGTCGGTCGGCGCGGCCAAGATCTGCTTCCTCAGAGCGATCGTGGTCGTCGTGGTCGTCGTGGTCGTCGTGGTCGGCGTGGTCGGCGGCAGCATCGTCGTGGTCGACGCCTGGGTAGTGGTGGTCGCTGGCTCGGTCGTGGTCGGCGTTTGGGTCGAGACGGGTGGTACGGCCGAGTTGGCCGAGCAGGCAGAAAGCATCAGGATCGCTCCGGCAACACACCGGCCCAACTGGCGCGACGGGTCGTAACGATCCAGGCCGTGCCCCTGGCGGACCAGATGCGGTCTCACGGCTTGCGACCGATGACCATGACAGATAGGCCGAACGGAATCGACACTCGACGCAGGACAGCCCGCTCGAGGCGAGCAGCGAAGCCGAGCGCTCCACGCAGGCCTGAAGCGTTGTTATCCAGGTCGCTCCCCTGCCGTTTGCGTTCGAGCACAGCCTTCGCCGCGGCCGGTGGCACCAGAAAGCTGTACGCGCCCGTGGCGATCTCTGGCTGCAGACCAGCGGCCACCGCGATACCACGCAGATCAGCCAGCGAGAACCGACGAACGCCGTGTACCTCACGATCGTGTGCCCGAAAAAGCCGCCGCACACCCGGTTCCATCAGACAGACCACGCCACCGGGCTTCACGACCCTCGCCATCTCGGCCACGGCCTCAGCCGGAGATGAAATAGCCGAGTGGTAGAGCACCGTTACACAGAGCACGGCGTCGAAGGAATCGTTGGCGAAGGGCAGGCGCATCATGTCGGCGACGACGCGCCCTGCCGCACAATGTCGCTCGGCGTAGAGTTCGAGAGCCACGGGTTCGTAGTCGGATGCCACAACGGCCCCAAATTCGGCCAGCCATGATCCGGTCGCGCCGGTGCCGGATCCAGCGTCAAGGAACCGCCCGCCCGTCGGTAGGCGCGGACCCAACTTTTCCGCCAGTAGGGCGCGGGTTGATCGGTACCACCAGTGGTCGTCTTCGACGTCGGCCATACGTCGGTACTCGTCGCGTTCCATCGAAGGTACCTACGAGCCCGACAGCACGCGTGCCGCCAACGACTTGAGCGCGTCGCCGCCTTGTTCAGCGGTAACCCGCTCGGCAAAGGCGTTCAAGTTGTAGAGGGCGTAGCGTCCGTCAGCGCTTATTCGAATTGGGTCGCCGACGACGGCGCGAACGTCGGGTTCGACGTCAGGCACCGATCCCTTCCCCGTGAGCGAGGCCCGATCAACGACGAGGGCGCGAAAGCCAATGGCCACCGTGTCGGTGAGCCATTGCGCGGTGGGCATCTGATCGAAGGCGTCGGGGTATTCGGGGTGTCTGCCGCGGGCGAACCCGAAACTCCACTTCAGGTCGGGTTGATACACATAGCCGAGGGCGTCGTCATAGGCGCCGGTGCCTCCCTTGTCCGGCACCTCAGGGAACGCCACGTGGGGCCAGGTGAACACCGCACCCCCTGGGCCGACGGTGTCGGCCACCGTCTGAAAGAACTGGGTATTGCTTTGCGCCAAGGTGTGCACCGCAGCATACGCGGGCACATCAAACGGGCTCGTCTGATCGATGAATCCCACGCCGACAAGCGCGACAGCCAGCACCGGGGCCAGCCACCGACGGTCCACCCATCGGCTAAGCGCCGTTTCGACCACCAGGGCAACGGCGGTCAGCGCGAGAAATCCAATCACGACACTTATACGATTCCAGGCTCGGATGTAGCTCATGCCCGCCGCCGAAATGATGACGGAGAATCCGCTGACGGTACCGGCTAGCACGCACGCCAAGGCCAACAGACCGAGCCGGTTCAGCGCGTTAGCGGTCTCCTTCCTCCGTCGCCCCATGGCAGCCAGGGCCACCGAACCGAGCAAGATGGCGAGCCCAGCGGCACCGACTACCCCCAATTGCTGCCCACCCTCCGATGGCACAACGGTACCCTGGGATCGACGGGCGATTTCCGCCAGCGGCCCGACACGGTGCTGTTCGCGTGGCAGGAACATCTGGCTGATCCGCAAGCCATAAAGCTCAGTCTCTATCGGGCTGCGCTGGGCCACGCCCGGGTTGGTGCCGTGTTGGGCCATGTACCGAATAGTCGGTGAGACATTCAGGGCGAACACCAATCCGGTGACTACGATGATCACACCGGCCGAGACCAGCGGGGCCAATCGTCGACCCGCCGGGTTCGTCGATGCCGCCAGTACCGCTGCAATCGACACGAGACCAAGGGTGAACATCATGTAGTAGGCGCCCGTCGAGGCCAACCCGACGCAGGCTGCGATCACCAGCCACGACCGGGATTCACGCCAGGCAAGACGCACCCGGCCGTCGGCACTCCGACGCACCAGTGGCGGCATCGGGCTGAAGACTGAGAGCGCCAGCAGCACGCCGACGGGCATCAGTTGGTAGCCCGACAGCAATAGGTGCCCTTCCCCGCGGGCAAAGTGGTACGGAAGAAACGTGTAAAGCAACGCCACTACCAGCGCCAGCCACCGACGTATCCCCAGCAGGCGGAGCACGACCATTGCCGAGGCTGCGACTGCGCCGAACGACACAACGTAGAACAGATTGACGGCGCCCCCAGCGCTACCGCTGAGCGTGTAGAGCACTTTTAAAATGAGCCAGTGAAAGTTGTCGACCCCCTGGGGCAAGTCGTGCACGGACTGCCCGATCGGCCAGCCAAGATTCGGCGACGAGAGATACGAGCCGAAGCGGCCGAGCGTCCGTACTTCCATCAGATAGAACGACGCGTCGCCCCCGAGGGCGAACGGCTCGTTCCATCGAGCTCGCCACAGCCTGAGAAGCACGGTGACAGAGATGAGGGCGACCCCGGCGGCCGTGACGGCCTCCACGGCCAGCACCCGGGCCCGAAGTGGTGCAGCCGAAGGTGCGAGAACAGACACCCGGTCAAGGCTACTCGCAGCGGTCGGCGTAGCATTGTACGGTGACTGATTCAGCATTCGCCGGGAAACGCTGCGTGGTGACCGGTGGTCTCGGGTTCATCGGAGCCGCGTTGGCCCACCACTTGGTCGAGGCCGGCGCCATCGTGACCATCATCGACGCACTCGTACCCCAACACGGTGGTGATCTGCGCAACATCGCTGGCCTTGACGTCGCGTTGGTTCGCGCCGATATCGGCGATACCGACCAGGTCACCCCGGCGGTGGTCCGTGCGGAGTACATCTTCAATGCCGCCGGGCAGGTTAGCCACCTTGAATCGATGCACGAGCCGCTGCGGGACCTTGATCTCAATGCCCGCAGTCACCTGGCCTTCCTCGAAATACTGCGGTATCACAATCCAGAGGCCATGGTTGTTCAGACCAGCACCCGCCAAGTATATGGGCGGCCTCGATACTTGCCCGTCGACGAAGACCATCCGACCAGCCCCGTGGATATCAACGGTGTCGACAAGCTCGCCGGTGAGCAGTTTCATCTGCTCTACCACGTCGTTCATGGACTGAGAACCTGTGCACTGCGCCTCACCAACGTGTACGGCCCCCGCCAGTGCCTGACCCGAGACGGCCTCGGATTCCTGCCGGTCTTCGTCCGCCGAGCGATGCGGGGTGACCCAATCACGGTGTACGGCGACGGCAAACAATTGCGAGATTGCCTGCACATCGATGACGTGGTATCGGCCATGTGTCTGGCGATGCTCAGCCCCGACGCCGTCGGCGAAATCTTCAACCTGGGCCACCCCGAGGCACTCGGCCTATTCGACATCGCGGTGCTCACCGCCGATGCTGCCGGTGGCCTCAGCGATGTCTCGCGTATCCCGTGGCCGCCCGAGCACGCACAGATCGACATCGGTAGCTTTCAGGGTGACTTCAGCAAAGCCAAGCGAGTGCTGGGATGGTCACCGCAGGTGTCGTTCGCCGATGGTATTGCCGACACCGTGGCCTTCT
>JAYTVF010000441.1:0-11357 GCA_043744155.1 Acidimicrobiia bacterium
ATCGTCGATCGGGCCTGGGACGAAGGCTGGATCACTCCGCAGATCCCGGCGCACCGCACCGGAAAGCGGGTAGCGGTCATCGGCTCCGGGCCAGCCGGATTGGCCGTCGCCCAACAGCTCACCCGAGCCGGACATGAGGTCTTGGTACTCGAGCGCGCCGACCGCATTGGTGGTTTGCTGCGCTATGGCATTCCCGAATTCAAGATGGAGAAAAGCCATCTCGACCGTCGTCTCGGCCAGATGCGGGCTGAAGGCACCGAATTCCGCACCAGCGCCAATGTTGGTACCAACGTCGACATCGACGTGCTTCTCGCCCGCTACGACGCCGTGGTCTTGGCCGTCGGATCGACTGTCGGCCGCGATCTAGGTCACGTGCCCGGTCGTGAACTGGCCGGAATCCACCAGGCCATGGGGTATCTGCCCCTGGCTAACAAGGTTCAAGAAGGCGACATGGCGGCCAGCCCTATCGATGCCCTTGGCAAACATGTGGTGATTATCGGTGGCGGGGACACGGGCGCCGACTGCCTGGGCACCGCCCACCGTCAGGGTGCTGCCTCGGTGGTGCAGCTCGAGATCATGCCTCAGCCGCCGAGCACTCGTGCTGCGGAAAACCCCTGGCCGCAGTGGAGCTTGATCCTGCGCACCGCATCGGCCCACGAAGAGGGCGGCGACCGGGTGTACGCCGTCAACACCGAGGCGTTCCTCGGCGACGAGGACGGACACGTACGAGCGCTGCGACTGCACGAAGTGGATGCCAGCTTCAAAAAAATCGAGGGTACTGACCGCGAAATACCTGCTGACCTGGTGTTCCTTGCACTGGGGTTCCTCGGGCCAGACAAGGCTGGGTGGGCCGGTCAGCTGGGGGTCGACCTCGATGCCCGAGGCAACGTGGTGCGAGATGAGCAGTACATGACCAATGTACCGGGCGTCTTTGTCGCTGGCGACGCTGGTCGCGGCCAGAGTCTGATCGTGTGGGCGATCGCCGAGGGTCGATCGGCCGCGGCCGGTGTAGATCGGTTCCTTATGGGATCAACCACACTGCCGGCACCGATCGCGCCGACCGCTCGTCCGCTGCAGTGACGTCGGTGGTGCAGGCGCGAAACCCCGGTGTTGGCCAGGTATGCCGCTTCTTTGGCATCGCCACGCTTTAGGCTAGCCGCATGATGAGTTTTCACCGTACCCGATCGGCCACCGGGGTCATTGCTTTGAGTCTTGCTGCATCTGTACTCGGAGGTTGTGGGCTCGGTGGCAACACGACCAAGAAATCAACGGCGTCGACTACCACTGTCGCGAAAACCAAGGTCACCGTTCCTGCTTCGGTTGCGAGCACCAGTTTCGCCACGATTCCTGTGCCGGTAACAACCGCCACCACCCTTGCCCCTGGGCAGACCGGGACCATCGCCACGACGGCACCCCCTGCCGGGCAGGCCCCTAATCCGGGGGACAAGTACATCGTGAAAGCCGGCGACGTTCCGGCCCGTATCGCTACGGCGATGGGCGTGACCGTTTCGGCCCTGCTCGATGCGAATGGCCTGACGCAGAAAGACTTCATCAAGGTCGGTCAGGGCCTGGTGATCCCTGCCGGTGGCGTGATGCCAGCGGGAGGCGCCGACCCGAACGGAGCACCGGCTGGCGGCGGCGGCACGCCGTCGGCCACCGGATTGCCGACGACCACCATTGCTGGCGCCCCGGTTGCTGGGTCGAGCAAGTACGTGATCCTGGCCGGTGACTCGTGGTACGGCATTGCCAAGAAGTTCGGTGTGTCCCCCGATGCACTCCTGGCCATCAACAAGGCCACCACCGCTACGGTGATTCATGCCGGTCAAACGGTCATCATCCCTGGGAAGGTCACCACGACTACGACGGTGAAGAAGTAAGCATTCGACCGATCTCGGCGGTCGGTTACTCGTAGACGACCTCGATCTCGCTGCCCGATCCGTCGTTCGTCGTGTGAATGGTCAACTTGGCCAGATTACCGGATGGGTCGAGCCAGAGATCGAGAGGGAATTTCCCATCGATTGCCTTGGCCAGTTCTGATTGCGCAGCCTCGGTTTTCGGCCAGCGCTCGGCCAGCACGAGTGCATCGGTCTCGGCAGTGAGATGCGAGTGGGTGACGCCGTTGAGCATTTCCGGTGCCACCACTCGAACGGAATCGGGAGTGAACGAGAGCGCGTAGTCGAGCGTGGACGCTGCCGCGGTCCGGTTTCGCCCGAAGTTTGTCTCGGTGCCAAACACCTTGGTTCGGGACCGGCGGTCGGCAGCAAGGGCGAGTGCGGTGGCACCCTGTGCATTGGTCTCGGGAACGGATGCGGCGACTTCCGTATCGAGCAGGGGCGTGGTCACGGCGTTCGAACGGGCGGGACCGGCGCCGGTACCCGTCAGGCGGGGCATGGCGACGGCGAGTATCGCCAGCACCGCTACACCAGTCGCGATGGCGATCACCCGTGATCGGTTCCCCGTTTTTGTCGGCACCGGGCTTGCGAGAGCGGGAGCCGTAATGATCCCGGGTGCGGTGATGGCCGGGGGTACCCAGGCATCTCCGTGGTAACCCGCAAGCGAATTCGGGTGCCAGTGATCGCCGACTTGATCATCGGTGTGCCAACCCGCCGGGGCATTATGCAGGTTTGGCAGCGAATCGGCGAGCGACGCAGGCCGGTACGACCCCTCATTCGCATCGGTCTGCCGGAGCGGGGTGGGCTTTGGGGTGCTGATGTCGGGTGTTCGCACACCCTATGTATCGGCAAAGCGGACGTCGCTGCCCATCGGGTTTCCCTCAAGATCGACGATTCGCGCTCAACATGAGTGACTAGACTCCAAGGCGTTGCGCGTTGGTCCCGCGTGACTCCATGCGTTAGTCCATGTTGGGCCAGCGGCGCTTCTGGCGGCGGCGCTGGCCAGCTTTGCCTTTGGCACGCTGTTCGGTGAGCGCCCATGCCCGACGCCATCCGGTGTATGACGGACCGCCCAAGCCGGGGGTACGGCCGGTAGCGGCGCGCTGTCGTGCTGTCCAGAAGTCGGTGATGGCCTCATCGCCAAGCTGGGCGACGGATCGCTCGATGCGCTCACCGAAGCGGCGGATACTCTCGCCGTCGGCCGCCTGCAGCGGAGAACCGAAGGTCACCTTCGTACGACCTGGCTTGAGCCGCTTGGTGCCCCTCCCCCAGATGGCCCCGGCGCCGTCGATGTGCACGGGTACGACGGAGACTCCGCACCGATCGGCCAGGTAGGCGGCGCCGCCCTTGAAGGGTTGCCCCCAACCATCGGGAGATCGCCCGCCTTCGGGGAAGATCAAGAGGCTCCAGCCATCCGCAATGAGATCGGCGGCGAAGTCTGACGAGCGACGATTGACGCTGGCGCGCTCGATCGGAAAGGCACCGAGGGCTAAGGCCGAGATGGTGCCGGTCAGTCGAGTACCGAAGAAATAGTCAGCCGCCGCGCCAACGGCGATCTTGTGACGCCATGGGCGAGGAATCGAGGTCAACATCAGTCCGGCATCGAGGTGGCTCTGATGATTGGCGACGAAGATCAGCGCTGGCGTGTCGTCACCCAACTGCTGAAGATCGGCGAGGCGGTCGAGACCGACGACCTCGGGGTCGGCGGTGAGGCGAACGGCGGCCCGCAGCGGCCCGCTGACGATCAGGCGTCGCATCACTTTTGAACCAGGGCCTCGTGCCCAATCCGTGTCGAAATCAACCCCGGTCGTGCCCTTCCTCGGTTCGACGAAGACGCCGCTCGGTATCGACGGCGCCCGATAGGGAAACCCGGCCTTACTGATGGCTCCCCGCACGTTCACGAGCTTGCGTTCGGCCGTATCAACGGCGCGCGCCGCCTTGCGCATGGCTACCAGCTTGGCCTCCGTGGATCTGGCCATGGCTTAGTGCACGTCCGCCATCATGAGCGGGGGGGCATGGAAGTGGGTGATGGTGGCGTCACGCCCGACGACATCGCTGGCGATCTCGAGGGCGTCGTTCATGGTGGAGGCTGGCGTGAAGCCCAGACGGCGCACCGAGCGGGGCTCGCCTCCGACGATGATGACCTTGCCGACATGCTGCAAGCCATGGGAACCCCAATACCACATGTAGAACGGGTGCACCCCGTGGTAGGCGTAGCTGGTGCGGTACAGGTGCTTGTACCACTCATCCTCGGCGAATTGCTTCTCGTACTTCATGTGCAGTTCGTGCGGGTCGGTGGTGTCAGCCAGGCACTGCTCGAAGAAGTCGATGTAGCTCGGGTGGTGCACTGGGTTGAATTCCCATGGTGTCGGGTGCGTCATGATGACGACCCCGCCTTTACGCACAAGCGGCTTGCCCCGGTAGAGGTTGAAGAAGTAGCCCAGGCCCATACACATGACCAAGATCGGGTTCATGATCGAGTTCACGTTGTACGGGCAGATGTACGGGATGCCCATGGTCATGATGTCGGTCTGACCCTCGACATCCACCATGTGTTGCTTGTAGACGTTCTCGGTGGTGATCTTGTGCACGGCCTCGACCTCGCCGGCCTGCACACTGGTCATTTGATGCGGTGACTCAATCGAATGAAAGATCGACCGGGCGATGCGATTCGGGGTCTTGCTCAGCGCTTTCGAACTGGCCAGGAACGCGGCCCGATCTCGGCCGGTCCATTCCCATTCGCGCTTGGACAGGAAGTCGAACGCCGCGGGAAAGGTGTTGGTATTCAGCGTGGTCTCGATCTGGAAGACCTTGGGACCGGAATCTCGCATGACCTTGCCCATACGCCAGTTGCTCTTGTGGAGCTCGCTGGCGTGCTGATCCATGAAGCTGTGCGACGCCTGCATGGTCTTGGGATTGTGGTGGTGGCGCAGGCTGCGATAGCTCGACAGGCCGGTTGCGGTCGACTTCCAGCCGCCATCCATGGCCACCAGGTTGATGTTGACGTAGACCAGCAGGTCGCTTTCGGCGGCCCGCCTATTGATCTCGACCTCTTCGCCCTGAGGGGTCTCGCCGAGAAAGGCCAGCTTGGTCGGGTCCTCCGCGTCGTGCTGCTGCAGCAGGCCGCGAGGGGCGAACGCGTCGTACACCCGGTCGCCGACGGCGTGGCGCAGTTCATCTTCGGTCATACGGCGATGCAGCGCCAAGGCCGCGATGAGCACGACATCGTCCACTCCCGCGGCCGCGGCCAGATCGAGCACCGCTTCGATCACGCGCTGGCGTACGTCGGGCCGCTGCATCTTGGGCAGCGGGAGGCTGACATCATCGAACGCAATGGTGAGCTTCATGCCGGCGAAGAGCTGAGCCGGCAAAGGATCCTGGTCGATCGGGTTCAGTAGTGCGTTGAGGATGGCACCATCGACATCTTTCAGCGCTGGAACCGGCTCGCCGGGATAGATGATGCGGCTTCGGCCGACCGGCAGTTTTTCCAGGCTGTAGCCTTCACCACGCCAAAAGAGTGTCGGGGGTGTCGACTTGTCGACATCAAGTACATATCCGGGACGGGGCATTAGCGGTTCCGCTCTTTCTCGTTCCTGAGGTCGAAGGCGATTTTGACAGCGCCTCGACGGCCGCTCGTGGCGGCGTGCTCTAGGGCATCTCGATAGTCACCTAGGGGATACGTGGCTGACACCAGTCGACCAAGGTCGGCGGACTGCACCAGTTCGATGGCGAGGTTGAACGTTCGACGCAAGGTGTCGTCAGCCATCGTTTCGGTTCCGTAGGCGTATGCGCCAACCAGGTGGGTCTCGCGGTGCCACAAGTTGGTCAGGTTCAGGCCGACGTTGTTCGGCATGCCCACCAGGGTGATACGACCGCGAGGCTTCACGATGCGCAGCGCTTCGGTGATCGATGCCTGGCTCCCGACGCAGTCGATGACGATGGCAGCTCCGCCTGTGAGCTGGTTGCCATAAGCCAGGGAGCCCGAGAGTCGGCGCACCAGGCGGCCGACCTCGTCGGGCGCGCACACGTGGGTAGCGCCGAGTTTGGCGGCCCACGAGCGTTGTTCCAGATAGCGGGCTCCGACCACCACGGTGGTGTCGGGGGAGTAGGCCTTGAGCGCAGCGATCGTGAGTAAGCCCAGCGTGCCAGCTCCGAGCACCACGACCACATCACCGGGCTTCGGTGGATGGGCAAGTGCTCCGTGGATGGCGCAGGCGGTCGGCTCGACCATGACCGCGGCCTCATCGCTCATGGCATCGGGTACGACGTGGAGTTGGCTGGGATGAGCAACCATAAAGGTCGACCATCCACCGCCGGTATCGCAACAAAAGCCGCTTTGCAGCCCCGGCTCGAGGTCTCCGAACGCCAACCGTTCGCAGCCACCGAGGTCACCGGCCGCGCAGCTGGAGCAGACCGGGTTGAGGTTGCGGGTCACGCAACCGAGCACGGGTTCGAGGATGACTCGCGTGCCGTCCCCGGTGTCTGCGACGACTTCATGCCCCGGCACGAAGGGGAACGAGACCATGCCCTCGAAGTAGCGGCTCGAATGGCCATCCATGGTGGCCAGGTCGGAGCCGCAGATGCCGGCGAGACGGGGGCGAATACGCACCCAGTCAGGGCCGGGCAGCTCGTGTGGATCGATGTCGCTGAGGCTGAGCGGGCCATGAGCGGCGCCGCGGCCGGGTCGAACGGCCGCGGCGAGGGCCGAGGCGACGTAACGCGCCGGCTTACGTTCGAACAGCAGAGCCTTCACTTCATGCGCTCCATCACTCGGCGGGTGAGTCGGTTCAGCAGCGGCTCGACCACGGTGTCGGCCGCACCCGAATACTGCCGTCCGATGGGCAACAGCGGCCGGGGTCCGCCGGGCGCCTTCTCCCAGTGCTCGACCAGCCACCCTCGTTTGCGAGCAAGCGCTGCGAGCCGGGTTTCCGGGTTGACCGCAACGGGGAACCCGACGCATTCGAGCATGGGGAGATCGCTGGATGAGTCGGCGTAGGCGATCGACTCATCCAATCGGAAACCATTACTCGAGCAGTAGTCGGCCAGGATCTGGGCGCGGGTTTCACCCGTCGGTGGCACGTCGGTCATTTCGCCGGTGTAGGTGCCGTCGGCCTTGGTGCTGAGCTTGACCGAGATGATCTCGTCAAACAACGGACGCAGTGGCTCGACGACGAAACTCAGGGCGCCGGTGATGAGCACAGTGCGATGCCCCAGGGCTCGGTGGGCCCGAACTCGGCGGATTCCTTCGGGAAAGCTCTTCGTCACGATCAGTTGAGTGAGGAGCTCGCGGGCATCCTCGTCCATCTGATCGACGGGGGCGTCTTCGTAGCGGCGGTAAAACGAACGCAGGAAGTCACCGCGATCCTTGCGGTCGAGCGCCAGCAGGCTCGGTGCTTCCAGGAATGTCTTGGCCACAAATCGCAGTCGATCGTCACTCGGCAGACGGCGGGTAGCAAGCCACGAGTAGCTCTCAACGACGTTCGAGGCGATCAGGGTGTTTTCCAGATCGAAGGCTGCGACGTGCCGGTCGGGAGAGAGCACCTGGGCACGTACTCGGGTGAACCGATCTTCGGTCTTGGATTTGCCCGGCGTGGTCTTCACCCGGGCGTGCTGCACGATCGATGGAAGGTGGATCTCTTGCACGTATCGGGGCCAGTCGATTACGCGAGGGTCGAACCCAAAGGTGGCCTGATCGTGAGCATCGAGTTGATCCCACATGCTCAGCAGGTTGTCGACCGAGTAGATCGCCTCACACTCGGCGTAGGCACCGTAGAGCTCGACGTAGCTCTTGGCCCGCTCGATCTCGGTCTTCTTGTCTTCCACTCTGGCTGACCAGGCGGCCTGCGTGCCCCGAAGCGGTAGGGCGTGCAGCACCTTCTCGCTGACATTCAGTAGCTTCTCGGCCCGTTGCAACTGCGTCTGTACTGCTCCCCGGCCGGGGAAACTCCATTCGGGCACGATGATTGGCTGGCCATGGGTGTCGTACAACGGGTGCTTGCTGAACCAATCGCGCACGTTGTCGACCAACGTGCGGTACTTCAAGGGGTTTGCCGACCCCGATGCCACCTGGCTGATGGCGGGCGCCTTGTCGGGACCCATGGCTGCAACGCAGACGGCCGCAGCGACCACCATGTCGACGGGAATGACGTCGATGGTGCCTTCGGGCACGCCGGGGAACTCCTTCAGCAGGCCCCGGGCATAGCTGAGGATGACCGGTTCGGCCATCCGGAAGCCGCGGATCCACCCAGGCGACGGCTCGGAGAATGCCGACTCGATGATCGATGGGCGAACTATCGAGACGGGTACGTTGCCCTTCGATTCGGTGAGTGCCTGCTCGCCCAATGCCTTGGTGTAGGCATAGGCGTCGGGCCACGCCACGCTGTTGGCTCGGGCGATACCGGCCTCGACCATGCGGGCGTCAACCCAGCGGGTACGGTACTGCTCAGTCTTGGCTGCGAGGGCTGGCGCGCCCGCTGCGCCCAGTTCGCGGCGTGCATCCGCCCGGAATTGTTCGAGCTGCTTGGGGGTGCGGCTGTTGGCATCGACATCGGAACGCAAGCGCCGAGAGGCCGCCACCTCTTTGCGCCAATCGAGGCCGAGGTCGAATGGGCCCGACGACACCAGCGCCTCGGGTGCACCACCGCGCCGGTTTCCGGCCACGTAACACGTCGAGATCGCGACGAGATGGGGAGCGACCTCCAGCGACTGGAGGGTTTGCACGATGCGGACCGGCCCGAGCAGATTGACCTCGATTGCGCTATCGAGCGGCGAGTCGAAACTGACCGTTGCCGCTGAGTGAATGACGATGTCACAGCTGGCGAGAATGGCTCGATCCGCCTCGCTGAGCCCAAGGCCGTCGGTAGAAACATCACCGGTAATGACCTGAATTCGACGGGCCGCCTCGGCCTCAAACGGCTTCACTCCACCGAGCGATGCCCGCAAGCGATCGAAGGCGTCATTCTTTAGAAGTTCCTTCTGAATGCGGGTGGCAGCGTTGGTGCGTTTGCCGGCTCGAACCAGCAGCACCAACTCGCAGTCGGGCACGCAGCGCATCAACCGCTCGACGAGGGCAGTACCGAGAAAGCCGGTTGAACCCGTTACGGCGATGCGTTTACCGGCAAGCGACTCAGCAATCACGCCCTATTGTCTACCATTTGGTAGGCAGTCGCGTCACGATGAGACTCGCCTAGCTATCGGAAAGGGGTGGGCGAAATGGCCAAGGTCGGCGACATGACAACCCGTGATCGCATTCTCGATGCCGCTCTCTTAGGGTTCGGGACCAGGGGATATGAGGCCACGGCGCTCGACAATCTGGCCTCGGAGCTTGGCATCCGCAAGCAGACCATCTTGTACTGGTTCGCTTCCAAAGAGGCGCTGCTCGACGCGGTAATCGAGCGCGGGGCCATCGAATTGGCGGGCGTTTTCGAGGCGGCGCTGGCCTCGGGCAGCACGGGCGTCGACCGGATCGAGGCGGTGATGCGAGCCGTATTCCGCTACGCCGTGCGGCGTCCGCAACTGCTCGGCCTCTTGCGTGAGGTGGAACGGCTCGGCCCGTCGACGGCTCGTGACCTCTCCGATCGGCTGCACCCGATGATTGATCGCGCCGTGCGCAATGTGGCCAATTTGATGCACGTCGGTGTGGTGCGAAACGGGGATCCCCGTCTGCTCCTCTCGTTCCTTTACTCCACTATTTTGGGGGTGGCGACCGACCTGCAGGCCCAGCGCGCCTTTGGGGTGCCGAGCACACCTGCGGGCCTTCGTCGGCTTCGGCGTGAACTCTTCGCCTTTGTGCGTGCGGCCGTCGTGGCGTGACGTGACGTGACGAAAGCGAGGATAACAACACGGAACGTGGCCGACGGCATACAATAGTACGATTATCTTGAACGAAGCTGGAACGTAAGGTGGTAGGCAGATGAAAAATGCTTTCCGAACGGGAGCGATCGGGCTGCTGCTGGGGGTCGTGCTGCCGCTGATGATGGCGTCGACGGCGTCGGCAGCATCCGCGCCGACGACACTGGTTCTCACGAACCAACTGACCAGTGTCACCGGGCTACCGATCCTGTACCCGGGGCACAACGAGAACTACATGCTGGCCGTCACCAACAACGGGCCGACCACGGTGCTCGACGGCGCCAAGATCGTCGACAACGTCCCCGTCATGCTCGGCATCGTCAGCGCTGCCACGATCACGACGATGCCCCCCGGAGCCAGCGGCACGTGTACCACGGTTGGCCAAAAAGTCGATTGCGACATCAACAACCTTGCTGTCGGTGACACGCTGATCATCAATATTCCGGTGTCGGTTCCGATCTCGGCGACAATCGGATCGAACATCTCCAATCGCGCCGATCTCACGGCCATGCAGATGCCCGGGGTGCAAGCCGTCATCTCATCCAATGATGTCGGTCCCTTTCCGATTGACTTGAAGGTGACCGTTGGGGGAATCGACCTGGCCGCTGGGGCAACGGGAACGATCCCTGTGGTGGTCACTAACCTGACTGCTGGCGAGACGACGCTGGTACCCGTTACCACTCGTGTGACGATCCCCACCGCCACCGCCATCGCACTGAGTCCTCCGACAGGATGTATTGCGGTCAGTCCGCCTCCGGCCTCGACCGTGGCCTGGGACTGCACGACACCTTCCAAGCTCGCCCCGAACACACCGGTGCAATTCAACTTCGGTGTCTCGGGCGCCCCGCCTGCTGCCGCGTCGCAGACGGCGACCGTCACCGCGTCGATTCAGCCCAATGTGAGCCTGTATGACGCCGTTCCTTCGAACAATACGGCATCCTCATTGATTCGGGTCGGCCCGCGAGCCGTCGATGACTTGGTGTCGACGACGCCCGGCGTTGCCGTGAACACCTCGGTACTGGCGAACGACCAGGTTGCTAACGGCGCCACCTTTGTCAAGACCTCGGACACGACCCATGGCACATTGGTCTTCAACTCTGACGGCACATTCATCTACACGCCGAATGTCGGCTATTCGGGTACCGATGTCTTCACTTACTCGGTGACGAATCCCGACATGTCAGCCTTTCCTGCGATAGCAACCGTGAACATCGTGGTCCGACCCGGCGCAGTCGACGACAGCGTGTCGATCAACTACGGCCAGGTCGCCACCGGTGACGTCTCGCCGAACGACATTTTCGCTGTCGGAGCGGTCTTTAGCGTCGTGACCCAACCCGGACATGGCGCCTTTGTGCTGAACCCGAATGGCACGTTCTCGTTCACCCCCGATCCGACCTTCAGCGGCATTGTCGAAGCCGTCTATAAAGTGACGAACCCGGACGGCTCGGCCACCACTGCCAAGCTCACCATCCATGTCGGCCCGAAGGCCAAGGGTGCCAGCGTGGCCGTAGAACCAGGGGTTTCGACCAGTGGCAACGTTGCCTCGACCGATATCTACGGCCAAGGGGCGGTCTTCACCAAGACCGGCGAACCAGCCCATGGCACTGCCACGGT
>JAYTVF010000442.1:0-3292 GCA_043744155.1 Acidimicrobiia bacterium
ACGCGGGGGGCTCCCGTTGACGACGTGGCCGAACTGGCGAACGGGAACGCCCCTTCGGCGATCATGGCCGCAAACCGCTCGAACATGCCCAGATACGTACGCTCGAGTTCGCCCAGTTGCCGACCGACGCGCTCACTCCATTCGCGGGTCAACACCGCAATGATGCGTCCTTCGCGTCGTACCGGGATGGCCCGCATGCGACTGGCGTTCGGTATCCCCTCAATAACGACATCGCTCTCGGCTTCGTGCCCCGACACCAGCACCTGATCGAGCACCAAGTCCTCGGAGTCGTTGGCCCGAGCACCGACCCAGTCGGCCAGATACAGCGTCTGCGCAGTCGCCGGGCGCACCTGACCGAGTACCACCCAGGTGTCATCCGGGGACTGCCCGTACAGCAAAAGGTCAGCAAAGCACAGGTCCGCCAGCATCCCCCACTCCCCCACGAGGCGCTGGAGGTGGTCGATGTCGTCGGGCGTGAGCGCCGTATGAGTTCGAGCGAGTTCTGCGAGTGTGGCCACGTTTGAAGTCTTGCCGAAATCCGCGTCTTGGTGGGAGAAAGCGACCCTCAACACCCCGAACAGGTGCGGGCGCAACTCACACAGTAGTTGCGTTCGTCAGCTGCCGAATCCGACGCGGCGCTTCTCGTCGTCGGCACCAAGGTCGACGTAGGCGATCTTTTTAGAGGGAACCGCAACGGTCCGGCCCTTCTTGTCGGTCAGCCAGAGCACCCTATCCTCGTCAGCCAGCACCACTTCGAGGTCGGCCTGCAAAGCGGCGCGATCGGTGGTGTCGGCCATTTCGACGACAAGTTCTTTTGCGGTCTGGATAACACCGATTCGGATGTCCACGTCATTCTCCTCAACTAGGGCGCATGTACTTTAGACGTGACAACGCCGAAACGGGTGGCCCGATCAGATGATCTTCAAGGCCGGGTTGAAGACCTTGCGGGGGCGAAGGTCGACAGCGATACGTTCAGCCAAGCCCCGGAAGGTCGCCGCGAGCTCGCTGGACGGATCGGCAGCGGTGATCGGATTGCCCGAATCGCCCCCTTCGCGCAGGGCGGAGACCAGCGGAAGTTGCGCCAACAGTGGCACGCCCAATTCCTCGGCAAGTTCGGCGCCACCGCCCGCACCAAAGATCTCGTATCGCTTGCCATCATCTCCGGCGAAATAGCTCATGTTTTCGATGACACCCTTGACCTCGAGGTTCACCTTGTTGGCCATGGCCGCCGACAGTCGAGCAACTTTCTGCGCCGCGGGCTGCGGGGTCGTGACGACATACACCTCACCGCGAGGCAGATACTGGCTGAGAGAAAGTGCAATGTCGCCCGTGCCTGGCGGCATGTCGACGAGTAAGAAGTCGGGCTCATCCCAGAACACATCGGTGAGGAATTGTTCGAGCGCCTTGTGCAGCATCGGACCACGCCACACGACAGCCTGGCCCTCGGGCACGAAATAGCCGATGGAAATACACCGCACGCCGTGAGCCTCAGGCGGCAACAGCATCTGATCGATGACGACCGGATCTCGGTCGGTGCCCAACATGCGCGGGATGGAGAACCCGTAGATGTCGGCATCGACAATGCCCACCTTGTGACCGCGTTGTGCCAGGGCGACGGCCAGGTTGGTGGTGACACTCGACTTTCCGACGCCACCCTTACCCGACGAAATCAGCAGTGGACGCGTCTTGCAGCCGGGCTGGTTGAACGGCGAAACCTTGCCCTCGGCATGCCCGTGGCCGCCGCCGGCGTGGGTATGGCCGGCATGGCTTCCCTGCAGCACGCCGCGCAGCGCTTCGCGCTCTTGGTCGGTCATGACGGTGAAGTCGAGACCGGTGGTGACGACACCCGGCAAGGCCTTCACTGCGCCCGTGACGCGGTTGGTGATCTCGTTGCGTAGCGGGCACCCAACGACTGTGAGCGCAACCAACACCTGCACGTGCCCACCATCGATTTTGATGTCCCGCACCATCCCGAGATCAACGATCGATCGGTGCAACTCAGGGTCTTCTACCGGACGCAGCGCGTCGAGAACCTGATCGTTGGTGACAGACATTCAGCAGCTCCGGGGGTCGGGCCGATTTCCACTACGGCGATAGGTAGAATACCGGTGTGGATGCCACTTCCCCTAGCCCGGCACCGTTGACACCCGGCGCGTTCAGCGCGGCCGTCTCGGCCATCACGAACGCGTTCGGTGATCCGACGCGACGGCAGGTGTACCTGTTCATCCACGAACACGCCGAGGGTGTTACCGCCGCGCACGTGGCTGATCGGTTCGGCCTCCACCCCAACGTCGCCCGTCATCACCTCGACAAACTTGCCATTGCCGGCCATGTCGAGGTGACGGCTGGGCGGGCCACGGGTGGCGCCGGACGGCCGAGCAAGCAGTATCGCCCCGCGGCCGAACAGGTCACGCTCGATGTCCCTGTCAAGACTGATGACCTGGTGTTGACTCTCTTGGGACGGGCACTCGCCTTGCTGCCACATGATCAGGCCGAACGGATGGCCGAGGAAGTGGGCGCGGAGTACGGCCAGGCCATCGCCTTTGGTATGGGCGACGCCGCCAATGGTCAGCGCTCATTGCGCAACGCCCTGCATGCCGTCGCCGACGCCCTCACCGCCCACGGGTTCGCGGCCCACACCGAGCGGCGGGGCAACCAGCTACAGATCGTCAACAATCACTGCCCATTCGGCGATACCGCCATCGAACATCCGGTGATCTGCGCGGTCGATCGCGGCATGGTCAAAGGCATGCTCGCCGCGCTCTACGGCCCCAGCGACCCCGAAATGACCGCCTCGCTGCCCCAAGGCGACACCCTGTGCATCACGTCGGTGTAGCTCTGATGTGCTCTGGCCATCGCTGCCATTCAGCCGTGCTTGCTTGGCGACTCAAGATGGCGACTCGTACGGATTCCACCTCGGGCGCACGCGATGCGGGACCACGTCTGGTCTCGTGGACGAACGCGTCGTGCACCTCGATGGCAAGTACCGCTTGGTGGATCGCGGTGCTCGGGATCATTCCGGCGGGAAATCGGCGGAATGATCGCGGAGAAGCCTGGCGGCGGCCCGTAACGCTTCGGCTCGGACGCTATCGGCAGGATCCGAGACGTCGCATTGCCATCGTCGAACTTGGCGGGCGATAAGGTCCGTACCGCCACCAGGCCGTGCATCGGCCGCATGGAACGTCAGAGTCACCGGTGCGCCACCGAGCCCGGCTTGCATGCCATCGAGCCACGGCCCGATCGGACCCGCTGTTCGGTCGGACACACCGTCGTCATCTTCGGTCACTCGACG
>JAYTVF010000443.1:0-3291 GCA_043744155.1 Acidimicrobiia bacterium
GGCGCCGACGGCCGCGCCGGTCGTGCGGCTATCGAACAGACGCTCCGGGCCGTTTGATGCGAAGCCAAGTGACCCGCCCGCGCCTTGCCAACCGGTGACATCGACGATGACATCGACCTCGGTGGTCGCCTGGAAACACAGCCGACCGCGCTCGCCTAGGGCCAAGAGCGCCCCGTTCGCCACTGTCTGCCCGGCGGTGTAGTTCAGATTCGACGTGTCCGGGATGGCTTGTCCGCAGGGCCAGGCTCGCAGCCAGCCGGCCTCGGGGGTGTTGGTCACGGTCATATTCACGAGCACGGCCGAGGCGTTGGCGGGCACACCACCGTGGCCAGCAATGGTGAGGTAGTTGATCGTCCCCGGCGTGAAACGGGTCAGCGAGAACGCGCCGCGAGAATCGGCGATACGAATAGGCTGGATCGCGCTCAGGCCGTCAAACCCGTTGGACGGCTTAGTGCCCGTATCTGTCGGACTGGTCGACACGACCGCGGACGTCGTTCCGGAAATGGTGGACGTCACCGAATCAGGCAGCGAGTCGAGCGGACCGGTGCCGGCGCGACCGCAGCCCGTCAGTTCACGCACGACCGGGTACGGGTTAATGGGGTTCCGGTTGTTCCAGGCTGGATGTACCTCGAGGTGCAGGTGCGAAACGGAGCCCTGCGCATCGCCGGTTTGACCCACATAGGCAATCACCGCGCCAGCCTTCACCGCTTGGCCCGACACAAGGCCCTCGGCGTAGCGGCTGAGATGAGCGTGAAAGAAGTACGACGAATCGGCGGCCGTCAGATACAACTGAATGCCACCCCTGTTCGAGGTGTTCAGCCGAACTGTGCCATCAACGACGGCTCGCACGGGCACACCGACGGCGGCAATGATGTCAACTCCCTCGTGATAGAGGGCCTGGCCTGTGGAGCTGAAGCCTCGGCCCGCCTGCCAGCTGTCCTCGTAGCTGCACGTTCCATCCACCGGGAATGAGGCAAGATGCACCGGGGTGGCAGCCAGGGCCGGAGCACCCGAGCTGACCAAACCAGCGATACCCCCTGCGAAGAGCGCGCCCAGGGCGAGACATGCTGCACGGATTGACCTTCGAGCCGCCATACCGAAGCAATCGGCATGATCTCGACTAGTGATCGCCTTTTGCGGGCTTCATGACGTGAAGCTGACGAACCCGATGGCTCGGGACGAAAAACAGACGCACGGCTGGTGCGATTAACCGCCGACGATGCCGTCCACCAATGCATGGCTCGCCAGTTGCAGCGCGACGCCGGCTGCGGTCTTTGCATACGGCGACATGGCCTCAGCGGCAATGTCGGCATAGCGGCGAGCCAGAGATACGGCCTCAGCCAACCCGCCACCCTGACGTACCAGCTCGAGCGCTCGCGCCAAACCCGCCGCATCGAAGGGCTCGGACAAGATGGCGTGTAATTCATTGGCTGCGCTGCCGCGACCCGCCAGGGTGTGAATCACCGGCAGGGTAAATACCCCTTCCACCATGTCATGGCCTGCGGGTTTGCCCAGCTCAGCCTCGGTGGCGGTCAGATCCAAGATGTCATCGACGATTTGGAACACCATTCCATAGGCGTGCCCGCAGGCGGTCAAGGCATCGATCTGAGGGCGGGGAAGGTCGGCGGCGATGCCCCCGATGCGCGCCGCAGCGGAAAATAGCGACGCCGTTTTTCCGTCTATGGAAGCCGCATATTGATCGACAGTGCGATCGAGCTTGAACTGCGTGGTGAGCTCAGCGATCTGACCTTGCACCAGGCGGCCGATGGTGTGGCCAAGCAGCCCGGCCACTTCGGCTCCCAGCGACGCGGCAATCTCCGACGCCCGAGCGAGCAGGAAGTCGCCTGACAGAATGGCCCGATGATTGCCATAGCGGGCATTCACCGACTCGACACCGCGACGCATCTCGGCATCATCCATCACGTCGTCGTGGTACAACGAGCCAACCTGCACCAACTCAACACAGGTGCCGCCTTCGATCACCTCGTCGGACGCCGACGGGTGATAGGTGAGCGCAGCAGCGACCGATATCACGGGCCGAAGCCGTTTTCCGCCCGCTTTGATAAGATGACTGGCCAGTTCCGTCAAGTACGGGTCAGATGTCGTCACTGCTCGCTGCAGGGACGCTTCGATTCGGCCGAGATCGATATCCATCGATGGCAGGGCGAGCAGGGGGGAGGCCAGTGCCACGGCTCCTACGTTACCCAGACCTTGCCACGGCGACGAATGAGATGCCGATCCCCTGCGGATCTCTGGAGACAACCAAGACGATTGACCCCCCGGATTTGCCGACTGCCCGATACACTGCGTAGCACTCTGTTCGCCGCAAAACCAAGGTCTCCTCAAAGGCGGTACATCCCTTGTTCGAACGATTTACTGACCGGGCCCGGCGGGTCGTCGTGCTCGCCCAAGAAGAAGCCCGACTTCTGAACCACAACTACATCGGTACCGAGCACATTCTGCTCGGCCTCATCCATGAGGGCGAAGGTGTCGCGGCCAAAGCGCTCGAGTCGCTCGGCATCAGCCTGGAAGCCGTTCGTAGCCAGGTGGAGGAAATCATCGGACAGGGCGGCAGTTCGCCGTCGGGTCATATCCCCTTCACCCCTCGCGCCAAAAAGGTGCTCGAACTCTCCCTGCGAGAGGCCCTGCAACTTGGCCATAACTACATCGGCACCGAACACATACTGCTCGGGCTGATCCGTGAAGGCGAAGGTGTCGCGGCTCAGGTGCTTGTGAAGCTTGGCGCCGACCTCAGCCGAGTGCGACAGCAGGTCATTCAATTGCTGTCGGGCTATCAGGGGCCGCAGGCTGGTGGTGCCACCGCCGCTGGCAGCAAAGAAACGGCCAGCGCCGCCACGGGTGCGTCGTCATCGTCGACAGATTCCGCGTCACAGGGCAGCCTGGTACTCGATCAGTTCGGTCGCAACCTCACCCAACTCGCCCGTGAGAAGAAGCTCGACCCGGTTATCGGCCGGGCGCGTGAGCTCGAGCGTGTCATGCAGGTACTCAGCCGCCGCACCAAGAACAATCCGGTCCTTATCGGTGAGCCCGGCGTCGGCAAGACGGCCATTGTCGAAGGCCTTGCTCAGAAGATCTGCACCAACGACGTGCCCGACACGTTGAAGAACAAGCAGCTCTACACTCTCGATCTCGGTGCCCTTGTGGCTGGTTCGCGGTACCGCGGTGACTTCGAAGAGCGCTTGAAGAAGGTGCTCAAAGAGATCAAGACCCGCGGCGACATCATTTTGTTCATCGACGAGATTCACACCCTGGTCGGGGCCGGTGCTGCAG
>JAYTVF010000444.1:0-3285 GCA_043744155.1 Acidimicrobiia bacterium
ACTGATGGGGATCGGTCCGGCCAGATCAAACGGGCGGGCCAAAAGTGCCGGAAGCTCATTCAGCGGGACCGCTGGGGAGAACGCAAATCCCTGGGCCCGGTCGCATCCCATCGCCGTCAGCGCATCGCGCTGTCCGACGTGCTCGATCCCTTCGGCGACGGCCGTAAGTCCAAGCGACTTCGCCAGGGCAACGATGGCCCGAGCCAACGAAAGATCATCCGTGCTCACGAAGAGTTTGTCGATCTTCACGGAGTCCAACGGCAGCCCGTGAATGGCGGCGAGCGACGAGTACCCCGTACCGAAGTCGTCCAGCGCCAGCCTCACACCGTGCCCGTGAAGCGCTCTGGCCGCGCCACGAACGATCGGCGAGTCGGTGAGAGCGGTCGTCTCGGTGAACTCGACGATAAGGCGGTCCGTGGCCATGCGGGAGTCGGCCAGGGCGTCGCCGAGTTCGACCACGAACCGCGGTTCGAGAAGTTGGCGGGCGGCAACGTTGACGGCAAGCGACAACGGCTCGCCGCCGGGCGTCGTCAGGCCGACCACGTCACGACAGGCCTGGCGCAATGCCCAGCGTCCGATCTCAACGATGAGACCGCTCTCCTCGGCGATGCTGATGAATCGATCGGGCATGAGGAGCCCGAGCTCGCCCCGATCCCAACGCAGCAACGACTCCACCGCAACACATTCCATGGTCTTGAGATCGACGATCGGCTGGTAGCGCAGGACAAATTCATTTCGTTCGAGCGCTTGTCGTAGGCCGGTTGCCACCCGAAGTCGCTCACGAGCAGCGTCAACCATGGTCGGGGCGTACACCCGGTGTGTTCCCTTTCCATGTCGCTTCGCCTCGTACATCGCAACGTCTGCATTGCGCAGCGCCTCGCCCAGGGATTGGCCCGCCTCCACGTAAGCGACGCCGATACTTCCTCGCACGGAGAGTTCGTTGGGCCCAAGATGCATCGCAGATTCCAAACCGGCCGAGATTCGCAACGCCATTTCCGTGGCCACATCGAGGCTATTGCGCTCGGTCCGGGCAGCAAGAAGCACAGCAAACTCGTCACCACCAAGGCGGGCAATCAAGTCGTCGTTCGAAACGCAACTCCGCAGTCGGCGGGCCACTTCGATCAGGACGTCATCTCCAACACCGTGTCCGAGGCTGTCGTTGATGGTCTTGAAATCATCGAGATCGATAAGAAGCACCGTCCGACGATCAGGTCCTGACTCACTCAGCGCTCGGCTTAGGAGGGCACGGTTGGCCAGCCCGGTGAGACTGTCATGGTTCGCTTGATGGCGAACCTTCTCTTCAAGTTTGGTAAGCACGCTGAGCGATCGCTCCAGATGCGTATTCTCCAGCTCCACAGCAATTTGATCGGCGAGAAGATCGAACAGATACCGTTGCTCGTCGGAAAATCCATCGCTTCCGCCAACCCGGTCGGCAATGACGAGTATGCCGAGCAGACGGGTTTCGCTGCGAAGACGACGGACCAACGCATGGGTCACACCGAGGTCCTCAAGGAACGCCGACGCCTGAAGCCCATCGTCTGCGACGATGAGCCGCGGTTGGTCGGCGTCGGGAGTCCACGTCGGCGACCATCCAGGATTGCTGAACGGCCCGTCGTTGGACACGCCAAAGCTCAACCACGAATCACTGTCGGTCCGAGCAATTCCCACCATGGCGAACTCCGCCCGAAAGACACTTCGCGTTCCTTCCAGCAGCTCGCTGAACGAGAGGTCGCTGTTGGCACTTCGGTGCAGGGTCTTCGTTGCTTCGTAGAGAAATTCAACGTTCCGACGAACTGATTGTTCTTTGGCGTACAGCCGAAACGCCGTATACGCCAGAACCAATGGGCCAATCACCAGTGGTGCTGCCCAGGGAACCGGTCGGGCCACGGCGACCAGCAAGATACCGACGGTCCCCGTGGCCATCGCATTGAGTTGGGCGAAGAACGCTAACCGTGGTGCGTCGGCAAAGATCCAGCGTCGTTCGGCAATAGAACGGACGGTCGAAACCAGCACCGATGAAATCGGCGTACAAATGAGCAAAGCAGCCAGAATCGAAAACCAGACAAGAGGACGATCCGGCGCCTGTTGTGGGTAGCCATGTTTTTTCAAGTGTCCGACCGTTGGCCCGGGTTCACTAAAAGAAACGACGAGTCTTTGCACAATGGCAAAACTGAGAAGCGTGGTCAGGGTTCCGGCGACAAGGTTGAATGCCGCCCGTACTGGTGTTGCTCGACGGAGAATATAGACAATCCCCAGGCCGATAATCTGAGCCGGAATGAAGGTTCTCGGCGACATGTAGGCGAGCCCCACGGCGACCGAGAGCTCCGACAGCGAAAACGTCTGCGAGTCCGCCCGGAAGAAGATCTCGAACATGCACCATTCACAAAGTGCGCTTACCAAGACGACGACCACGAAGGGAATCGTGAATGGCGAGACGGCGATCGACTCCATCGGCGCCGTCAGGGTGGCCCCCACTACGACGCAGAGCGCCGTAAGCGTGGCGATGAAGGCCCAGATGCGGGCGTGGCGCCATCGCGTCTGACGGTGCGCGACCGGGAGGCTGCTGGCTGGCCCTTTCACCTCGGTTATCTCGGGTTTTTACCTGATTGGCTTTAGGTCCGAACGCGAAAGAGGTCGGACGCCCCAGGCGACCGACCTCCCCACGGAGTGCGGCCTCAGCCGCGGTTCGCTCCTCAAGCTGTGATCAGCCGCCCCAACCAACTCGGCTGGTGACGGCAGGCCCACTGAGTGGAACGCTTTTCGTACTGTCTACGGTCGGCGCAGACACCCCGCCCCAAACGGTCGCAGCATGACTGGCGATGCCCGTTCCCGCTCCGATTCCCGTCAGGGAGATGAGGGAAATCGCCGCTACGACGGCCCGGCGCTTCCAAGTGGTGCCCTTAGGATTCCGCTTTTGATCGTTCATCGTGAGGACCTTCTTTCGTTGAATGTCATGGACCAAAGTTGATCCTTCGCCAACGAGTGAACACTCTCTGCGTTCACCATGCAAGCAAAGAAGCCCTCGGTGAACGATTCGACTCACTACAAATGGGCGAAGGTCCCGCATTTGAACCGATACTCATTAATGAATTACTGATCACCTCGCTCGACGGCCTCACCAGCGGCCTTCGTGCACCATGTCCTCGATCGACCTACGGGGACGACGTGCCGGACTGCCTTCGCGGTTATCGGTTCGACCGATTTGACCGATTTGACCGATATCGGTGCGGTGGCCGATGGCAATCGCTCCGATGGGCCGAATTCCGGACGGCACCCCGAGATCGG
>JAYTVF010000445.1:0-3282 GCA_043744155.1 Acidimicrobiia bacterium
CAGCCCGCTTTATGTCGAGGCATTCGGTGTGAATGGCCTGAGCTGAGGGCGTGTCATCGCCGAGGATATTGCGTGCCTTCCACAATTCGTTTATCTCAATGTCGGTCTTGGCTGCGAGCTTGCCGGCAGCGCATTCGAGGTCGGCGTTCATGGTTGGCAGAGAGGTAAATGCAGCGGCAATTTTGGTTCGCTTCTGGATCATGCTCGGAGCCGATCTGAGCGTGAACGCCGCGTAAGCCCCCACACCGACAGCTAACGCGATGCCGAGCAGTGCAAAGGTCTTGCCTCGGCTGCGCCTCTTACCTGGTTCGGATGCAGGGGCGGGTGGTGGCGGCACGGGCGCGCTTAACACGGTTGACACGGAGGCCTGATGCTCAGATTCGGTCAGGCCTGTCGAAGGGGGCGGAGGCATCTGCAATCCGGCAGAGGCAAGCGGAGGGGGCGGAGGCATCTGCAATCGGACGGAGGTAAGCGGAGGGGCCGGCAGCGGTGGTGCGCTCCAATCAGTGAGGTGGGGCGGAGTCTCGGCGTGAACCAACTGCCGTCACCGTCCAGTGAACTCGCTCAGATCGACGGTAAGGCAACTCCCGATCCGACGGTGGTGACAGGGGCGAAGGTCGGGGCAAAAAGGGTGAAGGCCCCGCGCATTCGGTCTGGGCGAACCCGGTCCTCATGCTGCGGGGCCTTCGGTACGGACAGCATCCACCAAGATCGAATGAACAGGTATTACCCTGAGGCTCGATCAGTTCACTTGCCCGTTGGCCTTGCGGTCAGCGGGCAAGTTCCGTTTTTCAGTGCAGTGAGCCGAGACCCAGATTCCTGAAGTGCGATGTTTGCTCTCCTACCGTTTCGTCGGCACCGGTTTCCACAGGCTTTTGTCATTCTGGAAGCTTGCGCTCCCGGATGCTTTTGGCCTGTCTCACCCGCTGCTCTCTTGCGGTATGAGCACTGTCGCGCTGACATAACTCCAGGTCAAGTATGTTTTTCGTCGTCCACATGTTATCCCCCGTGTTTCTTTTCTATCCCCAGGAATTGCATGGTTATGCACTTGTTCCGCACACCTTTATCCACAGCGAGCCGGGAAACGCGCCCGTGGATAGGGTGGTGGGCCATGCACATGGGTACCTTTCAGCAGTTGATGGCCGATACCTACGGGTCTCGCGATAGCGCTCGTGGTATTCCAGCCAGCGTGGCTTGGCTCGCCGAAGAGGTCGGAGAGTTGGCTCAAGCTCTGCGCAAGGGAACGCCCGCTCAGCAGCGACATGAGTTTGCCGACGTCTTGGCCTGGCTTGCGTCGTTGGCGAACCAAGCCGACATCGACCTTTGCGAAGCGATGTCGATGTATGCCAATGGTTGCCCGAAATGTGATCGCATCCCCTGTGGGTGTTGAACCCGATCCGCTCACGCCGGCCTACGATGCGCTCGGCGTCGAGGGCTACTACAAAGCCCATGGATCGGACTATCGCAACCCCCACGAGGATGCGGTTGGGGCGGCGCTGCGACTCGCCGCCCACACGTGGCAGCTTGACCTGAGCCATGTTCTTGATCTGGCCTGCGGTAGCGGAGAGGCCACTCTCGTCCTGCGCTCGCTCGGCGCGAAGCGGGTCGACGGCATAGACCCATACACCGGCCAGGCATATCTGGCTCGCACTGGAGTGGTCGCTGCGGCGGTGAGGTTCGAAGACATCGCTCTTGGCTCGCTGGCCGGAGGCCGGTGGTCGGCGATCGTGTGTAGCTATGCGCTCCACCTCATCGAAGCATCCTGGCTGCCGGCGGTCTGTCGGGCTCTGGCCGAAGCAAGCGACACGCTGGTGGTGATCACGCCGCATAAACGCCCGGAGATCCGGTCCGGTTGGGGTTGGGGTCCGGCCGCCGAGATTCGGCACGACCGCACTCGGTCCCGGCTTTACCGGCGCGCCGCGTTGTAGATGGCTGAATTCCGCTCGCACTGCGCCGGGCGAGGCGGCATGATGGCCTGATGTTCACCCCGGACGAACGCCGTCAGCAATTTCGCATCCTGCACGCCACAGGAACGTTCATCATCCCAAACCCCTACGACGTTGGCACCGCTCGCATCCTCGAGGCACTCGGATTCAAGGCGCTCGCCAGCACCAGCCAAGGGTTTGCAGCAACGCTGGGCCGCATGGATATGCAGACCACGAGGGATGAACTCGTGGCACACATCACGGCCATGGCAGCCGCCACCAATCTGCCTTTGAACGTTGACGCCGAACGATGTTTCGCCGATACCGATGACGGGGTCGCAGAAACGGTGCAGCTTCTCGCGGACGCCGGCGCCGCGGGCATTTCGATCGAGGACTGGAATCCGGCCACCGACGCCATTGATCCGATCGCCGTCTCGACGGCCAGAGTAGCCGCCGCTGCCGTTGTCGCACGGGCCAACAACGTCATCCTGACGGCCAGGTGCGAGAACCACCTGCACGGCATTGCTGATCTGGATGACACCATTGCCCGGTTGTGCGCCTACCGAGATGCCGGTGCCGAGGCCGTGTATGCCCCGCTGCTACCCGATCTCGCCGCGATCGAGCGTGTTGTCACCGAAGTCGGGCTCGCGGTCAATGTGTTGCTGGTTCCCGGTGGCCCGACGGTCGCGCAGCTCGGCGCGGTCGGCGTCCGACGTGTCTCGGTCGGAAGTCTGCTGTCCAAAGCAGCCCTCGGCGCGTTCGTCGACGCGGCCCAAGGATTGCTTGACGGCGGCCATTTCCCGGCGAACACCCCGCTCGTCGCCCGAGATCTGACTCTGCGGGCATTCAACTAGATGAAGTTGATGGCCATGTCGGGCATCAACTCGCCAAAACTCTGCTCCACACGGGGCCGCTCAGCGACCCATGGCGGCGTGCGCGTCGGGGCCGCGCAGCGGCACCGCCGAGTTGGCGTTGTGTCGAGAAGATAGCGCTCGCACGACCGGTCGCTTCCCGGGAAATCTTCTCCAAGAACGATGCCTGTAATGGGATGAAGCCCATCGCCATGATTCCGCCCCGCACGAACAGCACACTACGGACGAACCACGGGCTGGTATCGACCGTGAGGACTGGAATTGTCTATCATATACAAACCAACATCTGTCTTCGATCGCGACCGGGAGTGGGCGGATCTTGCTCGGTTCGCACAGTCACCGACCGCGCGGTTGGGGGTGGTCTACGGCCGCCGGCGGCTTGGGAAGACCCATCTGGTCGAACACCTGGCTGCGGTGACGGGTGACTATGATGCTGCGCCAGTTTTGGGGTACGGTGGCAAGGCTGAAAACGAGCGATGCGCCCG